>NZ_BAAAVT010000006.1:0-204755 GCF_039534665.1 Nesterenkonia aethiopica
ACCCAGGCCTGGCGGAGGAAGCGATCGAGAAGTACCAGCTCTGTGATCCCAATGCTGGGACCTCTGGGTCCACAGGAGGCGATGCCTGAGCCCAGGATCGAGGGCATTCCCGAGGCGGGCCGCCGACACTGCGTGAGGCGCTCGTCAGGCATGAGTGAGGGCCGCCGTCCCGGCTGGGGCGGCGGCCCTCACTCATGGGCCCGGCAGGTGCTCGCTGAGCACCGCGGAGACGTGCTGCGGAGACATGCTGCGGTGCGGGGCTCTGCTCCCCAGGACGCGGCGGGACGTATCAGCGAGGTCTCGCTGGGAGGTCACGCGGTCCGAGTCCTGGGGAGCAGATCATCACGGGACGTGCAGTCCCCTGCTGCCCGCCCCTGGTCTGGCGGTCAGGGGCGGGGAGCAGCGGGTCGGAGGACACTGCTCCGACCCGCCCCTCGCCGAGCCTGAAGCCCGGGCTGACGGGCGGTGATGGCCGGCCGTCGAGGCGTTCTCAGCGACACTGCGGCAGTCGAGGGCCCACCCCGGGAATCCTGCAGATCAGCGGCAGGGCCTGGGTCGCGCGGGCGGGGATGAAGAAGTCCGGGTCGTCGCCGCCGCCGTCGAACGCGGGGGCCGCAGGCGGGACCGCGGAGGCCGCAACGCCGTCGTTCGGGGGCATCGTGGCGCCCGAGGGGGCGTCCTCAGCTGGGCGAGCACTCATCGTGAGCTCCTCTCCAAGGCTCCGAAATTCCAGTATATGGAACAAGAATTCCGCTTTATGACATCAGTATCGGTGCCACGTCCAGGAGAGTCAAGGGGTGCCGGCGGATCAGGTCGGGCGAAGCAGGGGATGTGGCAGCCGGCCGGGGCGCTGAAGAGAGGCGCGCCTGGGGGGGGCGTGCCTGAGGGGCATGCCGGGAGGGGGATGAGCGGCGTCGCGGAGTGCGGGGGCGCGTTGTTCGATCGAGCCGGGGCCGGGGCCGGGGCCGGCTGCCGGGATCAGGAGATCCGCAGCTCCTCGGAGATCTCCTGGGCCACGCGGCGCAGCAGCGGCACGGCGCGGTCGGCGAAGGCCTTGTCCACGCGACTGGTGGGGCCGGAGACGGAGATCGCCAGGGGAGTGGGGGCCTCCGGGACGGCCACGGCGAAGCAGCGCACGCCCAGCTCCTGCTCCTGTTCGTCCACGGAGTAGCCCTGGCGGCGGATGGCATCCAGCTCGCGCTCGAGATCCTCCAGCGTGGTGATGCTGTGCTCGGTGTGGCCGGGCATGCCGGCGGTGGTCACGATGCGCCGCGCCTGCTCGGGGTCGAGGGTCGCGAGGATGGCCTTGCCCACGCCGGTGTCGTGGGTGTGGGCGCGGCGGCCGACCTCGGTGAACATGCGCATCTGGTGCGGCGAGGGGACCTGGTCCACGTAGACCACCATGTCGCCGTCGAGGGTGGCCACATTCGCGCTCTCGCCCAGCTCCTCCACCAGGGTGCGCAGATGCGGACGGGCGACGGCGCCCAGCTGACGGCTGGCGAGGTCGCCCAGGCGGATCAGTCCGGGGCCGAGGGCGTAGCCTCGATCAGGGAGCTGCCGGACGATGCCGAGGCCGAGCAGCGTCTTCAGGAGGCGATGGATCGTGGGCATGGGCAGGTTCACTGCGGCGGCCAGCTCGCTCAGCGTGGTCTGGCCTCCCGAGGAGGCGATGAAGGACAGGAGGTCGAAGGTCCGCTCCACGGACTGGACGCCTCCGCGGGCAGGGCGACGCGCGCTCCGGTCCTGGTCGACGGCGTCCTGCGTGTCCGTGGGGTCAGTGCTCATGGCGTGCGGGCCTTCCATCTCGGGGGCAGTCCAGCTGCCTCGCAACGGCGTCCTGAGGGTCTCGCTCCCACGAGTGTAGTCGGATGTGGGGCTAATCAGGGGCGAGGTGGGCTGTGGTGGCCGGGGCGGTCGACGCACTGCCTCAAGTTCCGTATAGTAGATAATCAAGTCCGTATCGCGGAATACCTATCGAAAGGCAGGATCATGGCGACACCCAGTCCCGGGCATTCCATCACCTACCGTGTGGCGGCGCCCGCCAGCTTCTCCGCATCCACCGATCTCGCCGCGGTCATCGCCGACCACGGCGCGGCCCTGACGGCGCTCGACGTCATCGAGTCCACCCGCTCCGAGCTCGTGGTGGACGTCTCCTGCGACACTCGCGGCCCTGACCACGCCCAGGAGATCGAGCAGGCCCTGGCTGCGCTCGACGGCGTGGACGTCCGGAAGAGCTCCGACCGCACCTTCCTGCTGCACCTCGGCGGCAAGCTCGAGTCGACCCCCACGGTGACCCTGAAGAATCGCGACGACCTCTCGCGCGCCTACACCCCCGGGGTGGCGCGCGTCTGTCAGGCGATCGCCGAGAACCCCGAGGACGCGCGGCGACTGACCATCAAGCGCAACACGGTCGCCGTCGTCACCGACGGGTCCGCCGTGCTCGGACTGGGCAACATCGGCCCCGAAGCCTCCATGCCCGTCATGGAGGGCAAGGCCGTGCTGTTCAAGCAGTTCGCCGACGTCGACGCCTGGCCGGTGGCCCTGGACACTCAGGACACCGAGGAGATCATCGCCGTCTGCAAGGCGATCGCCCCGGCCTACGGAGGGATCAACCTGGAGGACATCTCCGCCCCCCGCTGCTTCGAGATCGAGGCCCGGCTGCGGGACGAGCTGGACATCCCGGTCTTCCACGACGACCAGCACGGCACCGCCATCGTCACCCTGGCGGCACTGACCAACGCCCTGAAGGTCGTGGAGAAGCAGCTGAGCGACGTGCGCATCGTGGTCTCCGGAGCCGGGGCGGCCGGACACGCCATCGTGAAGCTCCTGCTGGCCGCCGGAGCCCATGACGTCGTCGTCTGCGGCCGCAGCGGGGCGCTGACCTCGGCCCAGGAGCATGCCGACCCGCACCGCGCCTGGCTGGCCCAGCACACCAACCCGCGCGGCGTCACAGGGAGCCTCAAGGAGGCTGTGGTGGGTGCGGATGTGTTCATCGGCGTCTCCGCCCCCGATCTTCTGGATGAGGCCGACATCGCGGCCATGGCCGAGGGGTCGATCGTCTTCGCCATGTCCAACCCGGACCCGGAGGTGGACCCGGCCGCCGCGAGTCGCCATGCGGCCGTCATCGCCACCGGTCGCAGTGACTATCCGAACCAGATCAACAACGTGCTCGCCTTCCCTGGATTCTTCCGCGGCCTGCTCGATGCGCACTGCCACGACATCACCGACGAGATGCTGCGCGTGGCCGCCGAGGCCATTGCGGAGACCATCGCCGATGACGAGCTCAACGCCGGGCACATCATCCCCTCTGTCTTCGACCCGCGGGTGGCGACCAACGTCGCCGAGGCCGTCGCCGGCGTCGCCCGGCAGGAGGCCGGAAGCGCCGAAGGGTCTGCCGACACGGACGACGCCGCCCGGCGCAACGGCCGCACAGCCGCTCCGACCTCCGCGGAGGCCGCACGATGAGTCGCGGCCCCGTGCTCGGCGAGGAGCTGCTCGGCCGCGTCGACGCGCTCCTGGCCGACACCGATCAGATGCTCGAGAACCTGTACCCCGGTGACCGGGGCCGGCGGCAGCCCGTGCACACCGTCTACATCCCCGCCGACACCTGGGCTCCCGGGCTGCTCGCGGACTGGGGAGCGAAGGCGTTGGCCGCGGTCGAGGCGCACGGCGGCATGGAGCAGCTCGCCGAACGGGTCATCCGGCTCTCCGGCGCCGAACCCGGGGACGGCCTTGCCGGCGACGTCGCCGGCCTGGCCCGGGCCGTCACGGAGAAGCTGCGCCAGGACCCCATCGAGGACCTCCGCCTGGACTTCGAAGACGGCTTCGGCCTCCGCGACGACGCCGAGGAGGACCACTGGGCCCAGGAGGCCGCCCGGCGTGTGGCCCGAGGGCTGGACGAGAACGTCACGCCCGGTTGGATCGGCATCCGCTTCCGCTGCCTGGAGGCGGCGACCCGTCGCCGCGGCCTGCGGACCCTGGACCTGTTCCTCACAGAGCTCCACGACGCCGTCGGCGGGCTGCCGGAGGGACTCGTGCTGACCCTGCCCAAGGTGACCACCGCCGACCAGGTGCGTGCCATGGTGCTCGCCGTCGAGGAGCTGGAGAGGCAGCTCGGGATCGACGCCGGCCGGATCGGCTTCGAGATCCAGGTGGAGACCCCGCAGCTGATCCTCGGCCCCGACGGCACCGTTCCGCTGGCCGGCGCCGTCCACGCAGGGCAACGGCGGGTCACGTCCCTGCACTACGGGACCTACGACTACTCGGCCTCCCTGGGGATCGCCGCGGCGCACCAGTCCATGGACCACCCGGCCGCGGACTTCGCCAAGCAGCAGATGCTGCTGGCCGCCGCCGAGACCGGGGTCCACGTCTCCGACGGATCCACCAACATCCTCCCCCTGGGAGACCCGGACAGCGTGGTCGCCGCCTGGGACCTGCACGCCCGACTCGTGCGCCGCCACCTGCAGCGCGGCATCTATCAGGGTTGGGACCTCCACCCCCACCAGCTGCCGACCCGCTTCCTGGCGACCTTTCTGTTCTACCGGGAGGGGTTCGCCGATGCGGCGAGCCGGGTGCGCCGCTACGTGGGCGGAGAGTCCGGTGCCGTGCTGGACGAGCCGGCCACCGCCAAGGCGCTCGCAGGCTACCTGCAGCGCGGGCTGACCTGCGGCGCGGTCACCGAGGACGACGTCGTGGCCGCCACCGGACTCGACGCCGCCGGCCTGCGGCATCTCGCCCGTACCGGACGACCAGCCTGAGGGCTGACCGCGCACCCGTCCCTCGGCCGGAAGAGTCCGGCCGAGGGACGGGTGCGTGAGGCCCGATCGCGGGCCACGATGGACATGCACACCTTCGAGACCATGCACACCTTCGAGACGATGAGGAGCTCACCGATGACGACCAGCAGGACACCGTACTACGCGCCCCACGGCGGTCACCCTCCGCAGACCGACCTGCTCACCGACCGGGCGGTGGTCACCGAGGCCTACACGGTCATCCCCCGCGGAGTCCTGCGTGACATCGTCACCACCGTGCTCCCCGAGTGGCGGGACACCCGATCCTGGGTACTGAACCGCCCGGTGGCCGGCGGCGCGGTGACCTTCTCCCAGACCATCCTCGAGGTGGCCCCGGGCGGCGGCTCGGAGGCTCCGGAGCCGCAGTCCGAGGTGGAGGGCTTCCTGTTCCTCATGGAGGGCGAGGTCGAGGTGGTCATCGTTGGCGAGGCCCACCGCCTCACCCCGGGCGGATTCGCCTTCGTCCCGGCAGGCGAGCAGTGGTCCCTGCGCTCCGTGGGCGACGATGCCGCCCGCCTGCACTGGATCCGCAAGCGGCACCAGCCGCTGGAGGGCCACCGCCCGAAACCTGTGGTGGGACAGGAGCAGGACATCGAGCCCAGCCCCATGCCGGGCACCGAGGGCCGCTGGCGGACCACGCGGATGCTCGACCCGCAGGACCTCGCCTTTGACATGCACGTCAACATCGTGACCTTCGAGCCCGGCGCTTCCATCCCCTTCGCTGAGACCCACGAGATGGAGCATGGGCTCTATGTGCTCGAGGGCAAGGCCGTCTACCGGCTCAACGCCGACTGGGTGGAGGTGCAGGAAGGCGACTACATGTCTCTGCGTGCCTTCTGCCCCCAGGCCTGCTACGCGGGCGGGCCCGGCCCGTTCCGCTACCTGCTCTACAAGGACGTCAACCGGCAGGTGGAGCTCTGAGCGTCGGGCACTGAGGTCGGCGCGCTGAGCGCCGAGCAGAAGAGGGCCGCCGTGGTCGCAGACCGCGGCGGCCCTCTTCTGTGCTTCACATTGAACGAGTGTCCACGAATGACGGGATCTCGGCGTCCTGAGTGGCGTGTCCGAGGGCAGATGCCGGCATTCGTGGCCACTCGATCGGCAGTCGGGGCGGGCCGTCATCGGCTGCCCGCAGCGGGGCTCATCGAGTGCTCATCGAGGACTCATCGGGGAGTCAGTGTCCGCCTCGCCCGTTGTCCGCGACCACCTGGTCAGGTTCGGCCGCTCTCTCAGGCTCCGCATCGTCGTCGCCGGCTTCCGAGGACCCCTTCGGCGTTGCCTCCCGGGGGTCCCGGCCGTTGATGATCATCTGCACCTGGCTGGTGTCGGTGACCTCGCCTCGGTCGATGGCCTCCCGGACCTCCTCGACCTTCTCATCGGGCACCAGCGGGATCTCCTCGCCGTCGCAGTCGACGAACCTCCCATCGACGAACACGTCACCTTCCCGGAGGTCCCGCAGATCAGTGGGGGAGAGGATGCGCACCGGCTTGGCGGCGAACACCGACGGGTTCTCCGAGTTCCCGGCCTTGAGCTCGTTGAACAGGATGTTCAGCAGCACCGCCATGATGGCGGCCGATGAGATGCCGGAGTGGAAGATGGTCTGGAACCACGAGGGGAACGCGTGGTAGAAGTCCTCGCGCACCACCGGGATCATCGCGAATCCCAGGGAGGCGGAGACGATGATCAGGTTCATGTTGCCCTCGTAGGACACACCCTTCAGGTTGCGGATGCCCGAGCCGGCCACGGTGCCGAAGAGCACGATGCCCGCACCGCCGAGGACCGGCATCGGGATGGCCGCGATGACTTGGCCGAGGATCGGCAGGGCGCCCAGGGCGATCATGATGGCGCCTCCGCCGGCGACCACGTAGCGGCTGCGCACCCCGGTCAGGGCCACCAGGCCGACGTTCTGTGCGAAGGCCGACTGGGTGAAGGAGCCGAACAGCGGCGCCACGGCGGAGGACAGCATGTCGGCCCGCAGGCCGTCGGCGATGCGGCGGCGGTCCACCGGAGTGTCGATGATCTCGCCGATGGCGATGATGTCGGCCGCGGTCTCGGTCTTGATCACCAGGATCACGATGGTCATGGAGATGATCGCGGCGACGTCGAAGGTCGGCACGCCGAAGCCCATGAAGGAGGGCAGGGCGACCCAGGAGCCGCCGCCGACGTTCGAGAAGTCGGTCATGCCCAGGGCTGCGGCCGCGGCGGTGCCTGCGATCAGGCCCAACAGGATGGACAGCCGGGACAGGGTGGCGGAGCCGACCTTGGAGAACAGCAGGATGATCGCCAGGGTCAGGAAGGCCAGGCCGATGTTGGCCAGTGAGCCGTAGTCGTCGGTGCTCGAGTCACCGCCCATCGCCCAGTTGGCGGCCACCGGGATAAGGGTCAGCCCGATGGCGGTGATCACGGTGCCGGTGACCACCGGAGGGAAGAAGCGGATGATCCGCGCGAAGAACGGCGCCAGGATGAAGCCGATGATGCTGGCGCCGATGATGGCGCCGAAGACCGTGTTGAGGTCGCCGCCGGGTCCGGTGAGGATCGCCAGCATGGTGGCGACGGCGGCGAAGGACACGCCCTGCACGATCGGCAGCTTGGATCCTAGGAAGGGGAGGCCCACGGACTGCAGGATCGTGGCCAGACCGCCGATGAAGAGGCTGGCCGTGACCAGCAGGGCGGTCTGCTCTCCGGGCAGGCCTGCGGCGCTGCCGATGATGAGCGGGACGGCGATGATTCCGCCGTACATGGTCAGCACGTGCTGCAGGCCGAAGGTCATCAGCTTGCCGACGGGCAGCCATTCGTCCTCGGGCCGGTCAGATCCAGCAGGGAGGGTGCGGCGCTTCTGCGAGCCGGCACCAGTCGTCTTCGACATGGTCGAGGTCACCTCATTCTGCCGCGGGCGGGGCCTGCGCACCCAGGGGCGGGAGAGTGCGAGGTCGGGGTGCGGGGAGAAGACTGGCCCTCCCCGTGCGGCCCGTGCCCAGTGCGGCTTTGGGTATGCAACGGATTTCGGTATGCGGTAGTTAGCTTCCGCATCGTGAACGAGTGTAACGCCGCTCACAGGTCCTCCGTCAAGAGTGTGAAGCGGATCAGTCGCGATGTCCATTTGGTAGACCATCGTCTCGCCAGGTCAGGCGTCGATTCGCATCGTCGGTGATTCTCTCGTTGACGCGGGGGCCTCGGTCGCCCTAGTCTGTTTCCACAAGATGGATTCAATCTTCCGCAATCCGAAAGTTGACGGGTTCGAGCGGGAGGCGATCCGGACCGAGCCGTCCACACCGAGCCGTCCACATCGAGGAGGACCCCATGACCAGCGCATTCGCCCACCGCACGCCGACGTCCTACGTGCTGAATTGTTCCACCCTGCTCTCCGAGCTGCCCGTCCTCGAGCGCGCCGCCGCCGCGGCCGCCCACGGTTTCGCCCACGTTGAGTTCTGGTGGCCCTTCGACGGACAGCCCGCGCCGAGCCCCGAGGAGGTCGACGGCTTTGTCGCCTCCCTGGATGAGGCCGGCGTGTCCCTGACCGGGCTGAACTTCTGGGCGGGGAACATGGCGGGCGGCGACCGTGGCATGGTCTCCGTCATCGGCCGGCAGGACGAATTCCGCCGCAACGTGGAGATCACCGCGGAGATCGGCCGCCGCACCGGCTGCCGCGCCTTCAACGCCCTCTACGGCCTTCGGCAGGACGGGCAGGACGCCGAGGCGCAGGACGCCCTGGCCGTGGAGAACCTCGTCCACGCCGCCCGGGCCGTGGAGACCATCGGCGGCATCGTGCTCGTCGAGCCGGTCTCCGGTGCCGAGGGCTACCCGCTGAAGACTGCCGCGGACGCGCTCGCCGTCGTCGAGAGGGTCCACGCCGCCGGGGCCGCCAACGTGGCGCTGCTGGCGGACTTCTACCACCTGGCCGTCAACGGCGACGACGTCGCCGCCGTGATCGAGGCCCACGCCGCCTCCTTCGGCCACATCCAGATCGCCGACGCCCCCGGCCGCGGCGCCCCCGGCACGGGCGAGCTGCCGCTGGAGGCCTGGATCGACCGCAGCCGCGAGCTCGGCTACACCGGCCCGATCGCCCTCGAGTACAAGCAGGAGACCGAGACGGCCTTCGACTGGCTCGACGCCGCACCGGTCGACGTCGCCCGCTGAGCCGGGCCCGCGGCAGACACCCCACACCACACGGCCGGGCCGAGTCCCGCCGGACAGGAAGGACACACCACTCATGAGTACGAAGATCGCTTTCATCGGCCTGGGGATCATGGGTCTCCCCATGGCGAAGAACCTCGTCAGCGCCGGCCACCAGGTGACGGGCTACAACCGCTCCCCGGAGAAGGCCGAGCGGCTCGCCCTGGCTGGAGGCGCCGCCGCGTCCTCGGTGGCGGAGGCCGTGCGCGGTGCCGAGGTCATCATCACCATGGTGCCCGACTCCCCGGACGTGGAGGCCGTGATGCTCGACGAGGACGGAGTCCTCGCCCACGCCGAGCCCGGCGCCACCTGGATCGACCACTCGACCATCCGTCCCGACGTCGCCGTGCAGGTGGCTCAGAAGGCCCGCGAGGCGGGGCTCAAGCCCCTGGACGCTCCCGTCTCCGGCGGTGAGCAGGGCGCCATCGACGGCGCGCTGTCCATCATGGTCGGCGGTGAGCAGACAGACTTCGAGGCCGTTCAGGACGTCTTCGAGGGCGTGGGCAAGACGATCGTGCTCGTGGGGCCGGCCGGCTCCGGGCAGACCGTCAAGGCCGCCAACCAGCTGATCGTGGCCGGCAACATCGGGCTGCTGGCCGAGGCCGTCCTCTTCCTGGAGGCCTACGGCGTGGACACCGGCTCCGCCCTGCAGGTCCTCGGCGGAGGTCTGGCCGGCTCCAAGGTGCTGGACCAGAAGGGGCAGAAGATGCTGGACCGCTCCTTCGACCCGGGCTTCCGGCTCGAACTGCACCACAAGGACATGGGGATCGTCACCTCCGCCGCCCGAGAGGCCGGCGTCGTGATCCCCCTGGCCTCCACCGTGGCCCAGCTGATCGCCTCCACCGTCCAGCGGGGCGACGGCGGTCTGGACCACTCCGGCCTGTTCACGGTCCTGGAGGACCTCGGCGGCCGCAACGGCACCACCTCCTGACTCCCGCTGGCTGCTCACCTCCCTGCTGAGCAGCAGCACGGCCTGGACAGCAGCACGGCCTGGACAGCAGCACAGACTGAGCAGCAGCACAGCTGAGCCAGGCCGTCCCTCACCGGCGGACCGCACCGCGGAACGTCGCCCACCAGACACGAGACCTTGAAGGAGCAGCATCATGACCACGATGCGCGCTGTCGACGCCGTCGCCCTGATCCTGGAGAAGGAGGGGGCCACCGAGGCCTTCGGCCTGCCCGGGGCGGCGATCAACCCGCTCTACTCCGCCCTGAAGGCCCACGGAGGGATCCGGCACACGCTGGCCCGCCACGTGGAGGGCGCCTCCCACATGGCCGACGGGTACACCCGTGCCGCGCCCGGCAACATCGGCGTCTGCCTGGGCACCTCGGGCCCGGCCGGGACGGACATGATCACCGGCCTCTACGCCGCCCAGGCGGACTCCCAGCCGATCCTGTGCATCACCGGCCAGGCGCCGGTGGCGGTCCTGGACAAGGAGGACTTCCAGGCGGTGGACATCTCCTCCATCGCCGCGCCGCTGACCAAGATGGCCAAGACGGTGCTGGAGGCCGCCCAGGTCCCCGGCACGTTCCAGAAGGCGTTCCAGCTGATGCGCTCCTCGCGTCCCGGGCCGGTGCTGATCGACCTGCCGCTGGACGTCCAGCAGACGGAGATCGAGTTCGACATCGAGACCTATGAGCCGCTGCCGGTGGTCAAGCCGGCGGCCACGCGGGCTCAGGCGGACCGGGTGCTGGACATGATCGCCGCCTCGGAGCACCCGATCATCGTCGCCGGCGGCGGGGTCATCAACGCCGACGCCGCGGACAGGCTGGTGGAGCTGGCCGAGCTGCTGGACATCCCGGTCTCGCCCACGCTCATGGCCTGGGGTGCGATCCCGGACGACCACCCGCTGATGTCCGGGATGGTCGGGATCCAGACGCACACCCGATACGGCAACGCGAACTTCCTGGAGTCGGACCTGGTGATCGGCATCGGCAACCGGTGGGCGAACCGCCACACCGGTGCGCTGGACACCTACCGCAAGGGTCGGCGCTTCGTGCACATCGACATCGAGCCCACCCAGATCGGGCGGGTGTTCCCGCCGGACTACAGCATCGTCTCCGACGCCGGCGCGGCCCTGGAGGCCCTGCTGGAGGCGGCCCGCGCCCGGAAGGACGCCCTGCCGGACTTCGCCGAATGGGCCCGCGACTGTGCGGCCCGCAAGGGGACCCTGCACCGCAAGACCAATTTCACCGAGAAGCCGATCAAGCCGCAGCGGGTCTATCAGGAGATGAACTCGGCCTTCGGTCGGGACGTCACCTATGTGACCACGATCGGGCTGAGCCAGATCGCCGGTGCGCAGATGCTGCACGCCTACCACCCGCGCGCCTGGATCAACGCCGGTCAGGCCGGACCGCTGGGGTGGACCGGTCCGGCGGCGCTCGGCGTGGCCCGCGCCCTGCCGGACACCACCGTCGTCGCGCTCTCCGGCGACTACGACTTCCAGTTCATGATCGAGGAGCTGGCCGTCGGCGCCCAGCACCGGCTGCCCTATGTCCACGTGGTGGTCAACAACTCCTACCTGGGCCTGATCCGCCAGTCGCAGCGACCCTTCGACATGGACTACGAGGTCTCCCTGGCCTTCGACAACATCAACGCCACCGGCGAGTCTGCCGGCTACGGAGTCGACCACGTGGCGGTGGCCGAGGGGCTGGGCTGCAAGGCCATCCGTGTGGAGGACCCGGAGCAGATAGGCGACGCCCTGCGGGACGCGGTCGCCCAGGCCGAGGAGCACCGTGTCCCAGTGGTCGTCGAGGTCATCCTCGAACGCGTCACGAACATCGCCATGGGTCCCGCGCTGGATGCGATCAACGAGTTCGAGCCGCTGGCCGAGTGCCCGGAGGACGCCCCTACGGCGCTGACGGCGCTCGCCGCCTCGGAGTGAGATCCATGGCGAGCACCGCTGCCGGGCCACGGACGTCCACCGTGGTGATCGCCCCGGACACCTTCAAGGGGTCACTCGGGGCCGGTGAGGTGGCCCAGGCGCTGGCCTCCGGCATCCGCCGGACCGCCCCGGGGACCCGCGTGGTGGAGGTGCCCATGGCCGACGGCGGCGAAGGCACCCTGGATGCGGCGGCCGCCGGCTGGGAGATCGAGGCCCACTGGGTCACCGGGCCGGACGGCCGTCCGACCCGGGCCCAGCTGGGTCTGCGGACCGACGACGGCGGCACGACCGCCGCCGTCGTCGAACTCGCCGAGGCCTCCGGGCTCCATGACATGGGGCCCGGGGCGGACCCGATGCGGGCCACCAGCCGGGGGACCGGGGAGCTGCTGCGCGCGGCTCTGGACCGCGGGGCCGATGAGGTCGTCCTGGCGCTGGGCGGCAGCGCCTGCACCGACGGCGGGGCCGGCATGCTCTCCGCACTGGGCGTCCGACTGCTGGACCGGGCCGGCCGACGCATCCCCGAGGGAGCCGCGGGGCTGAGCGGCCTGGACTCCGCGGACCTGCGGGAGCTGGATCCGCGGATCGCCCAGACCCGGATCGTCATCGCCGCCGATGTGGATTCACCGCTGACGGGGCCGCAGGGGGCCGCTGAGGTGTTCGGCCCGCAGAAGGGCCTCGACGAGCAGCAGGTCCGCTGGGCCTCGCTCGCGCTGCAGCGGGCCGTGCCGGTGCTGGCCGAGGCGGCGTACCGCAGCAGCGGGCCCACCTGGTCCGATCATGTGGTCCGTGCCGCCGACCAGCCCGGGGCCGGCGCGGCCGGCGGGGTGGGCTTCGCCGCCCTGGCGCTGCTTGGGGCGGAGCGGCGCCCCGGCGTCGAGGTCGTCATGGAGCTGGTGGACCTGGAGGCACGGATGGCCGGGGCGGACCTGGTCATCACCGGTGAGGGCAGCCTGGACACGCAGTCGCTGGCCGGCAAGGTGCCGGTGGGGGTGGCGCGCGTCTCAGCTCGGCATGGTATACCGGTGGTGGCGGTCTGCGGACGCAGTCTCCTGGACCGGGATCAGTGGGCGGCCGCCGGGATCGACCACGTCTGGGCTCTGCGGGACCTGGCGGGCAGCGACCAGGAGTCCATCCGTCGGGCCCCGGCGCTGCTGCAGGAGGTCGGAGGCCGGATCGGGCAGGAGCTCGCGGCGCGTTCGCGGCAGAGGCAGCTGATGGCAGGGCCCGCGGGGCCCGGAGAGGAATGAGGACCATGGCACATGAACTGGTGGTCACAGCGTCCCGGGCGCTGCTGCCTGCGGGATGGCAGGCCGTGGAGATCGGCGTCGACGACGGCGCGATCACCCGCATCGCCCCGGCCGGGACGGGGCTCCAGGGGCTCCGGACGGTGGAGGTTCCGGAGGATCAGGTGCTGCTGCCCGGTCTGGTGGACTCCCATGTCCACGTCAACGAGCCCGGCCGCACCGAGTGGGAGGGATTCGCCTCGGCGACCCGCGCGGCCGCAGCAGGTGGAGTGACCACGATCGTGGACATGCCGCTGAACTCCATCCCGCCGACGGTCGACCCGGAGGCGCTTCAGGTCAAGCGGGCCGCCGCTGAGGTGGCCGCCCACGTGGACATCGGCTTCTGGGGTGGGGCGATCCCCGGCAACGGTGAGCAGCTGCGCCCGCTGCACGAGCAGGGCGTCTTCGGCTTCAAGTGCTTCCTGGAGGACTCCGGTGTGGAGGAGTTCCCGCCGCTGGAGCCGGCCGAGATGGAGGCCGACATGACCATCCTCGCCGAGCTGGGATCGATGATGATCGTCCACGCCGAGGACCATGGCACGCTGCTCCAGGCGCCGCAGGCCTCCGGCCGCAAGTATGAGGACTTCCTGCGCTCCCGGCCGCGGGAGGCGGAGAACGTGGCGATCCGGGCGGTCATCGATGCCGCCCGCCGCACCGGGGCTCGCGCCCACATCCTGCACCTGTCCTCGGCCGACGCCCTGCCGGAGATCCGCGCGGCCCGGGCTGAGGGTCTCCGTCTGAGCGTGGAGACCTGCCCGCACTACCTGGTGCTGGCCGCCGAGGAGATCGTCGACGGCGCCACCACACATAAGTGCTGCCCGCCGATCCGCGAGGCCGCGAACCGGGATCTGCTGTGGGAGGCCCTGGCGGACGGCACCATCGACTGCGTGGTCTCGGACCATTCGCCGTCGACCGCGGAGCTGAAGCTGCTCGACACCGGGGACTTCGGGGCCGCCTGGGGCGGGATCTCCTCGCTGCAGCTGGGCCTGCCGCTGGTGTGGAGCGAGGCCAGGGCCCGCGGACTGGAGCTGTCCCAGGTGGTGGGCTGGATGTCTTCCGGCCCGGCCGACCAGGTGGGTCTGCAGGACAAGGGGCGCATCGCCGAGGGGGCGAGCGCGGACCTGGTGGTCTTCGCCCCGGAGAAGTCCTGGAGCGTGGAGGCTGAGCGCCTGTGGCACCGCAACAAGGTCAGCGCCTATGACGGCCGTGAGCTGGTCGGCGTCGTGGAGGTCACGCTGCTGCGCGGTCAGGAGATCGACTTCGAGACCCCGCGGGGACGGCTCATCAGCCGGACCGAGGCCGCGGCTCCGCAGCCGCAGAGCTGAGGTCGTCCGCCGCACGGCGACGCCGCGGGCCCCGACCAGATCTGGTCGGGGCCCGCCGTCGTCTGCGTCTGATGCGGCGCGGAGCGCGGACGGCGCTCAGGCGCCGAGCTCAGACTCCCAGGGTGCGGCGCAGCTCGGCCACATGCCCGTCAGCGGCGACCTCGTAGGCTGCGTGGCTCAGGGTGCCCTCGGGGTCGATGACGAAGGTGGAGCGCAGGGTGCCCTCCACCGTGCGGTCTCCGAGGTTCTTGGTGCCGTAGGTCCCGTAGGCGCGGGCGGTGGCCTGGTCGACGTCGGAGAGCAGCGGGAAGGTCAGCTGCTGGTCCTCGGCGAAGCGGCGCAGCGCCTCCGGCGCATCGGGGGAGACCCCGACGACGGCGTAGCCGGCCGCCTGCAGGGAGGCCAGGTTGTCCCGGAAGTCGCAGGCTTCGGTGGTGCAGCCCGGGGTGGCGGCCTTGGGGTAGAAGTAGACGATGAGGTGCTGCCCGGCAAAGTCGGCGGTGCTGACCTGGTTGCCGTCGGCGTCGGACAGGGTGAAGGCGGGGGCCGGCTGGCCCACCTGAAGGCGTGTCATGAGGTCTCCTCGAGAGGGGTCAGGGACTCCGCCAGTGTATCGCTATGCGGAATCTAATATCCATTATGTGGATGTCAAGTGGAGGAGTGGGTCGCCTTCTGGTGGATGTGCTCGTAGAGCCCGAAGTCCATCAGCGCGTGGACGAGGTCCGCGGTGCTCATCTCACGGATGGCCTTCATGACGTCCTGGCTGCTCGACTCGTGCGACCAGACGGCGTCCTCGACCGTGCGGTGCAGGGTGGGGGAGACCTGGAAGTCCTCTCGAGTGTTGTGCCGGGCCTGGTCGTGGAGGCGGTCGTCCTTACTGGTCTCGCGGATGAGCGCCTGGATTCCTTGGACCTTGTATTCGTCGTCGACGTCGAGGTCGCCGAAGTAGCGGTTGATCTTCTCGACGATGGTGTCCCAGTCGGCACGCTTGGTCTCGTCGCTGCGCGTGATGCCGGCCTCGGTCATGCCGCGTAGGCCTTCGGCGCCGCCGTCGTGGAGGCGCATGTCCTCTTCACGCAGCTTCTCCAGCCGGTAGTGCGTCAGGACGACGTCCTCGACGTCCACATAGTCCGGGTCGGCGTCCTCCTCAGTGAAGTTGGCCAGCTTACGGGCCAGCATCTCCCCGTAGGTCGAAAGCTTCTCGTACATCTCGTCGCCGTAGTGGAGGATCTGGCTGAAGAACGCGTATGTCTTGGTGTACTGGACCAGGGTCTTGCGAAACTCTCGCAGGGTCTCGAGCCTCTCCGAGTCCTCGGCGAGCACGGTCTGTCTCCACTGGTGGGCGAACCGGTCCACCGCAGGATCCAGCGCGGCGGAGAGTCGGCTGTGTGCCTGGGCCAGGTGCTGGGTGTCCCGCCAGACGCTCCAGAAGTGCTCCACCTCGGAGCGGGTGATGATGCCGGCGTTCTCCAGCTTCTGCTTCAGGTCGGCCACCAGGTCCGGGTCGGACTCGGTGACGATCTGCGCGTCCTCGTAGTACTCCTGGAAGGCCGCCTGGATCTGCTCGGCCTCATTGACGAAGTCCAGAATGTACGTGTTGTACTTGCCCCGCGCCTGCCTGTTCAGACGCGAGAGCGTCTGGACCGCGGAGATCCCGGAGAGCTTCTTGTCCACGTACATGCCCACCAGCAGCGGCTCGTCGAACCCGGTCTGGTACTTATTGGCCACGATCAGCACATGCTGGTCGGGCTGGCGGAACACGACGGCGAGGTCGCGGCCACGCAGGTCCGGGTTCTCGGAGGTCTCGGTCACAGTGGGCCGATCGAAGCCGGGCACGTCGGGTGCGTCCGGGTCCTCCACCTCACCGGAGAACGCCGCCAGGGCCTTCAAGTCCAGGTCCTGTTCCTCGACGGCCCGCTGGAACGCCCGGTGGTAGGCGACGGCCGCTTGGCGGGACGCGGTGACCACCATGGCTTTGGCGCGCCCGCCGAGTTCGGGGCGGACGGTGTGCTGGAAGTGTCGGATGATCTCGTGGACCTTGGAGCTGACGTTGGTCGGGTGCAGCTCCACCTGCCCGATCACTGCCCGGGTGGCGCGGCGGACATCGATCTCCTCGCCGGTCTCCTCGCCGTCCCGGGCGATGCGCGCAGCGACGTCGTAGGAGGTGTAGTTCTTCAGGACGTCCAGGATGAACTTCTCCTGGATGGCCTGCTTCATGGAGTACAGGTCGAAGGGCTGGAGTTCGCCGTGTTTGTCTCGGCGGCCGAAGAGCTCCAGGGTCTTGGCCTTCGGGGTGGCGGTGAAGGCGAAGAAGCTGATCCGCTGGTCCTCGTCGGTGCGGGCGGCCATCAGGTTCAGGGCGTCCTGGTCGTCGTCGAGGGGTTCCTGGGCTTGGTCGGACTGCTGAGCCTGTTCCGCCTGCTGCGCCTCGCGCTCCTGGTTGCGGTAGAGGAGTTCCTTCAGCGCGTCGGAGGCGGCTCCGGTCTGGGAGGAGTGGGCCTCATCGGCGACGACGGCGAAGCGCCTCCCGGCCAGGGTTCCGCCGTCTTCGCGCATCTTTGCCAGCGCGTGGGGGAAGGTCTGCAGGGTCAGCCCGATGATGGGGACCTCCGCGGCGAGTGCGTCCAGGAACTGGGTGGTCTTGGAGCCTTCCGAGCCGCGGGTGATGGGTTGGAACTTGCCGGTGACGTGGGTGAGCTGGTCGACGGCGTCCTGGAGCTGGCTGTCGAGGATCTGCCGGTCGGAGATGACGATGATGGCGTCGAAGACCTTCTGTCCGTCGGCGTGCTGCAGGTCGGCCAGCCGGTGGGCGGTCCAGGCGATGGAGTCAGTCTTGCCGGAGCCCGCGGAGTGCTGGATGAGGTACTTGTGCCCGGGGCCCTCCTCTCGGGCGGCCTGGGTGAGCCGGGTGACGGCTCGCCACTGGTGGTAGCGAGGGAAGCGCAGCTGGCGCTTCTCCTGGACCTCCCCGGTGACCGGGTCGGTGCGGGTCTCGTGGTTGATGTAGATGAACTTGGTGAGGATGGTCAGCCAGGTGTCACGGTCCAGCACCTCCTCCCACAGGTAGCTGGTGCGGTGTTTGCCTTGGCGCGGAGGGTTGCCCTTGCCGTTGTCATGCCCGGTGTCGAAGGGCAGGAAGAAGGTCTCCTCCCCGGCGAGGGCGGTGGTCATGGCCACGTTCTCTTCAGCGACGGCGAAGTGCACCAACGCGCCCCGGAAGGGGGTGAGCAGGGGCTCGCCCTGGGGCTTGCGGTCCTGCCGGTACTGCTTCTTCGCCTCCTCCAGCGGCTGGCTGAAGGAGCTCTTGGTCTCGATGGTGGCCACGGGGATGCCGTTGAGGAACAGCACCAGGTCGATGCGGTCCTGCTTCCGCGCTGAGTAGCGGACTTCGCGCACCACGCGGAGGCGGTTCTGGCCGTAGCGTCGGGTGGCCTGCGGGTTGAGGTCGGTGGAGACGGGCGCCTGCAGCAGCCTGAGGCGCCGGGCGCCGGGGATGTCGACGCCGCCACGGAGGGTCTTCAGGGTGCCGCCGCCCTGGTCCTCGCTGGTCGCCAGGACTTTGGCCACGCGGTCGAGGATGCGGCGCTGGCCGCGTTCGCGGACGGCGGCGTCGGCCTCAGGCGGGACGAGGCGGGCGTAGTTGTCCGGGTCGGTGTCCTCGAGCCAGCCGAGCAGGTCCTCGGGCCAGAGGGCTCGCTCGACGTCGTACCCGTGGGCCTCAGGGGAGTGGAGCCACCCGTGCTGGGCGAGGTGCTCGGCGATCTCCCGCTGGAAGGTGTCCTCATGGTGGATCTGGCTCATGGCAGCTCCTGGATCGAGTCGAGGGCGATGAGCTGCTCGAATGGGAGCACGCTCACCTGGTCTGTCAGTCGGTAGCGGCGCGTGCCGGGGTAGATGACCCACAGGTGGTCGAGGTCGAGGTCTTGGGAGGCTGAGCGCATGGACGTGGAGAGCCGGGGCGCGTCGGCACGTTTGATCTCGAATCCGAGGCGGCGGGGGCCGTCCAGCAGCAGGTCGAGCTCGGCGCCACCTTTGGTGCGCCAGAAGTAGGGCTGGAACTCTGCGGAGCGGCGCAGCACCTCGTCGATCACGAAACCCTCCCAGGAGGAGCCGACGCTGGGGTGCCGCAGCAGCGAGGGGTGATCGGGGACGTTCCCCCAGAGTGCGTGGAGCAGGCCGGTGTCGCGGAGGTACGTGCGCGGTGTGCGGACCAGGCGCTTGCCGTGGTTGGTGTGCCAGGGCGGAAGCGAGCGGATCAGCAGGGCGTCGCGGAGGCCGTCGAGGTACTTCCGGACGGTGGACTCGCCGATGTCGAGGTTTCCCGCGATGGAAGCGGCGTTGATGGGCCCTCCGTGCTGGTGGGAGAGCAGCCCGAGGAAACGTGTGATCGTGGACGCGGGTAGGGAGAAGCCGAACTCGGCGAGGTCCCGGTTGGCCAGGGTGCGCAGGTAGGAGCGCCGCCAGTCCAGGGAGTCCTCGTCTGTGTCGGCGAGCAGGGACCTCGGGTAGCCGCCTCGCAGCCAGACGGCCTCCGGGTCTTCTGCGTCAGCAGGGCCGAGCCCGGGGAGTTCGATGATCTCGATCCTGCCGGCCAGGGATTCTGAGGATTGACGCAGTGCTTCCGGGGAGGCGCTGCCGAGGACGAGGAAGGTGGCTGGGGTGTCGTCGCGGTCCGCGAGGACGCGCAGCACGGGGAACAGCTCTGGGTGCCGCTGCACTTCGTCGATGACAACGGTTCCGGTGAGGTCTTCCAGGGCCAGCATCGGCTGCTCCAGTCGAGCGAGATCTACCGGGTTCTCCAGGTCGAAGTAGTTCTCAGAGCCAGGGGCGACGACGGTGCGGGCCAGTGTGGTCTTGCCGACTTGGCGTGCGCCTACGAGGAGGACCACTGGGGCGCGGCGCAGGGCGCGGTGGAGCGCAGCTTCTGCGTGGGGGCGTTGCTCCATGATGCGATGCTACCTGGCAAATCCGCACGTGTCATGCGGATTTGCCAGGTAGGTGTGTGAGGGATTGACGAGCTCGTGGGGACGATGGGAGGGCTGGCACTGCTCAGTGCAGCTGTTTGACCTCGTCTTCGAGCTGTTCGGCGACCGGCCGGTGCTTCTGCGTGACGTCGATCTGGCCTGTGACCGCGGCGGAGATGAGCGCGGCCCGGCGCTCGCGGGCGAGGCCGATGGCGCGCTTGGAGTCTGCCATGGCATCTGCCATGTTCCGGAGATCCTTGTGAACGATCGCGGTGATGCGCTTCTGTTCTGCGAGGGGTCTCCAGGGAAGGCGGAAGGCCTTGACTGTTTTAGAGTTTGTCGACGCGAGGTTCGTTGACTGCCGGGCCGTTTCGTCGAAGTACCGGCGAGCTCGATCAGACTCCAGAGCCAGTACCAAGAACTCAGGGCTCAAGGTCGGTCCGCATCGGAACGAGAAGATGTGGTTCTGGTGGAGGGCGTTCGGGATCTCTCCTCTCCACAGGGCGCCTCGGCCGAGTTTGTCTCGGTCGCCGCCTTCAGTCATGAGAATGTCCCCGGGCTGTAGTCGATTCCGCTCGGCTATGTCGGTCGGGACTGGAATGCGCGCTACGTCGTTGAGATCGACATGGTCTGTTTGGACGTTTGCGACTCTGAGATACGGGTACTCGTTCAACTCCCCCGAGTAGCGCGCCCCGAGAGTCAAGCCCGACCTCAAGCTGCCGAGGTGCTTGAGCGCTACGAGCTCAAAGGTGCCAGCTTCGAGGCTGGAGTGAATCGCGGCTGCGCGGCGCTCCTCGAGCCAGGCGAGCAGAGCTTGGTGGTCGGTGATGAAGGCGTCGATCTCGGCGGTCTCGTGGTCGAGGTAGTCGGCGATGGTTTGCGCCCGACGCACGGGCGGCACAGCCACGGGAAGCCTGCCGAATGCATCCGGATCCAGGTCCCACTGATTCGGGCGCACACCTGAAGAAATGCTGCCGAAGGCTTGGCGGTAGACGTCGGATCGGAACACGTAGTGGAAGTACCGCACCGGGTGCTCGCTGATCGGGCGGTATACGAAATATGCCGGGCTGATGATTCCGGAGTAACCACTGATACCCACAGACCCTTGCCAGGCCTTCATCTTATTGACGACGAGGTCCCCTGGATTGACCTGCTGATAGTTGCTCAGATCATCGGATGCTCGATTGAAATTGTCGTCCCGGCTATCCTTGGGAACGATGCCGTAGTCGCGGTACAACGACAGCAGCGTTTGCGACCCCGAACTGACTGTCTTGGCTCTTGAGAACAGGTGCTTCAACGGTACGACCCTGGCACGCGTCAGATTCGCAGACCGCCGGACAGTCTCGTCAAGTGAGTTGATGGCGTTCATGACTTCACCTGCTCCAGACGTGCGCGGATCCGGCCGAGGACCTCATCGAGGTCGCGGTCGATTTCTTCGAGCGGTCGCGGCGGCACGTACTCGTAGAAGTGCCGGGTGAAGGGGATCTCGGTGCCGATCTTCGTCTTCGAGTCATCCACCCAGGCGTCCGGGACGAACGGCTTGACCTCCCGCTCCAGATACTCCTCGATGTCCTCATCCCACGGCACGTTCTCCGTATCGCGCAGCGCGGTGTTCGGCTCAGGTGAGTCGTCACGCTTGGTGACCAGTTCGCCGTCGTCGTCATGTTCACTGAGCTCGGCCAACAGAGCCTTCAGCTCGGCAGGCTTCAGCGTCACACCTGCCTCGTCACAACGCTTCTTCAGGTCCTGGCGGAACTCCTCACGATTCGTGGAGACGTGCCCGTTCCACCCGGCGGACGCCTTCTCCAGCGCGCCGCCCAGCGCGGCCTGGGCGTCGTCGTCGAGCTTGGCGAACATCTTGGAGGCCCGTGCCCGCTCCACGCGGTCGGCCGAGTAGGCGTAGTTCAGCCGCAGGGGCCGCTCCACCGTGATGGTCCGGTAGAAGAAGTCCTCATTCCGGAAGATCTTGGAGTGCTTGGACTCCTCGAACGCCTGATAGAGCTGCGCGATGCGCGCGATGTCCTCAGCGCCGAGCATCTTGCGCTTCGAGCCCACCGACTTGCGCATCTTGGTGAACATCTCCGTGGCGTCGATCAGCTGAACCGTGCCGCGGCGGGCCGCCGGCTTCTCCTTGTTCAGCAGCCACACGTACGTGGAGATGCCCGTGTTGTAGAACATGTCCGTCGGCAGGCCCACGATGGCCTCCAGATAGTCGTTCTCCAGCACCCACTGGCGGATGCTCGACTCCCCGGAGCCCGCCCCGCCGGTGAACAGCGGAGAGCCGTTGAGTACGATCGCACCCCGGCCGCCCACGTTCTGCGCCTCGCCACCGGGCTCCCGCAGCTTGGAGAGCAGGTGCATCAGGAACAGCAGGGAACCGTCCGAGACGCGGGGGAGCCCCGGACCGAACCGCCCCGAGTATCCCTGCACCTCATGCTCGGTCTGCACCCGGGAGCGGTACTGCTTCCAGTCCACGCCGAACGGCGGATTCGAGAGCCCATAGTGGAAGGTGCGTCCCTTGAAGGCCGGCTCGGTGAGAGTGTTCCCCAGGACGATGTTGCCGATGTCCTGGCCCTTGACCACCATGTCCGCCTTGCAAATGGCGTAGGAGGCCGGGTTGATCTCCTGGCCCAGCAGGTTCACCGAGGCGTCCGGATTGATGGCCTTGATCTTGTCATCAGCCACAGAGAGCATCCCGCCGGTGCCGGCCGTGGGGTCATAGACCTCACGGACCACGCCCGGAGTGTGGAGGTTCTCCTCGTCATTGAGCAGCAGAGTGACCATCAGCTCGATGACCTCGCGCGGCGTGAAATGCTCACCGGCGGTTTCATTGGAGGCCTCCGCGAACTTGCGGATCAGCTCCTCGAAGATATGGCCCATCTGCTCATTGCTGACCCGCTCCGGATGCAGGTCCACCTGGGAGAAGTGCTGCAGCACCTGCAGCAGCAGATCGTGCCGGGCCAGCTCGATGATCGTGTCCTCGAGCTTGTACTGCTCGAAGATGTCCCGCACGTTGGCGGAGAACCCGTTCACATAGCCGCGCAGGTTCTCCTCGATGTTGTCCGCATCGCCGCGCAGCGTCTTCAGCGTGTGCCGGGAGCGATTGAAGAAGCTGTAGTGGTGACCTGCCCGGACCCGCAGCATGCCCAGCGGCGGCTCGGCGTCCTCGTCGAAGCCCTCCGAGGCTGCCAGCACGGCATCCTTGGTGGGCGCGAGCACCGCATCCAGGCGGGCCAGCACGGTGAACGGGAGGATGATGTCCCCATACTGGTGCTGCTTATAGGTGCCGCGGAGGATGTCCGCGGCCTGCCAGATGAACTGGGCGTGGTTGAGCGACACTCGAGGGCCTTCCGTGATGGGCGGGGCAACTGCTGGCCAGCGTACTGGATTGCGGTATCAACTCTGGAGTTGCATCGGGCTGACCAGGGTCTATGAACGGCCAGCACTTCGCTGGGGTGGAGCGAGCCATCCTCCTCCGTGAAGCTCGCTGGGGCGATGTGTGACCTGTGGTGTCAGTGTTGTCGTCCATCATGAAAGGGCAACGCCGCAAGAGAGGGGACGCAGAATGCCTCATAGGGTCGACGACAACGATCTCGCTGCCGCACGTGCGGTCAGAGAGGTGATCACGGCCGTCGCTGTGCACCGCGACGCCCAGCGCGCCGGCGTATTGGTCGCCGAGCACCTGGACACCTTTGGCGTTGCGCTTGTCCGCTCAGCTTCCGCCTTCATTGCTCACCACACAACGAATCGTGCGACTCCAGAGCTCGCCACGGATCGGTTTCACTATCTGCTGACACGTATCGGAGGCCTGATTGAGCTCGCAGCCGACATGGATGATCTCGAGCCTGAGGAAATGACGGTGGTCATCGTCGAGCACTTCGAGGCGTCGGTGAGTGATGAATCGGAGCGACAAGCCTTCCAAGCTGCGCAGACCTGCCTGGTCGCCCAGATGCTGATTCGGCGTGGTCGCCCACCGTGGGGCATTCAGAGGTCGCTCGACCTTGAGGACATGCTGGTTCTGAACACTGCTCTCGCTGAAATACTCGTGCTGGTCTCCTGCTCGTTGACTGAGGAAGCTCTTGGCGACGTATTCGTGGTGCTGCTGAAGGAAGCGCAGTACATCTTGGCTCGGCAGGCACAAGCTCGTGGCTGGACGGTGGAGAAGCTCATTGAGAACTACTTCCTGGCGCTCTCCGCGGGGGAGGTCGAGGTGCGGCAGGCCTGAGCGGTCGATCACACGTGGCCGCATGGCACTATCTGTGTCATGATCGTATCCACGATCTTAGCAAGAAGGAGGCGAGATCATGAGTGTTGCAGCTGAACACATCTACCAATCCTCGGACTTGGCCGGCAGCAACCGTAAAGCCTTCATCGCTGACGCACTCCGTTCCAAGGCTCGGTTGCGCAGTACTGACGGTGAATCGTTGGTCATGCTCCGTGAGGCTCGTCTCGAGCACGTGGCGGCGATTCGTCATTACGCCGTGGCGTACTTGACCCTGGATACGGCGCTGCGGCGACCGAGGGAAGACCGACGCGCCAGTGACTTCGGACCCTGGGCATTCCTTGAAGTCTTTGATGATGCAGATATCGAAGAGTTCCGGCAGGAGATCAACGACGCCATCGTCCGTGCCGCATCCGGCGATAATCACGACGCGGTGGAAGCGTTGCTGCACCAGTGGCAGATGAGTGCGGAGACGCTGTCAGATCCCGTCGCCCGCGACATCCTGGACGGCGAGACGACGGACGAAGACTGGGTCGAGCTCGACGGCTGAGCCGATGACTGAAAATCCGCAGCCGAAGGCGTACCGACCGTTCGTGGCCGCCCGCTACCCGGCATCGGGTCAGCCCGTTGAGAAGCCGGTGTGGAGGGTGATAGTGCATCGTAAGCACGTCGACGCGTGGAACCGCATCCTCGATCTCTGCGGTGAGAGCAACGCGCAGGAACTGTGGCAGCACCTCACCACGAGGCCGGATCAGCAGCCGCTGTTAGGAACCGTGACTCCGATGAAAGGCAGGCGGTATGGCCCCACCGCGGACGGCATGTCGAGGGTCTACCACTACGAGGTCACGGGCGCCGCACGTGTCGACTACCGATTCAATCCGAACTACAGGACCTCAGTTGACGGAGATCCCCACAGGATCGTCCAGATCATCAGCATCTCGCTCGGAAGCCATTGAGACGGTGATCGTCCGGTGGGGCCGCCCCCTCACTCCGGGTCGGCCGCCCAGACGGCGTCGTCCTCTCCGGTGAAGCTGATGCCGTCGTCGTCCTCGTCGTCGCGCTCTCCGCGTTCCAGCTGCTCGATCACATCGGTGGGCGGGTTGATCATCAGCACCGCCTCGTCCCGGTAGCCGCGCAGCTCCTCCTCGATGAAGCTGGGCAGCGCATCGGCCAGCTCTACGTCTCGGCCCTCCCGCTCGGAGAGCTTCCAGCGGT
Source organism: Nesterenkonia aethiopica (assembly GCF_039534665.1). Taxonomy (NCBI): domain Bacteria; kingdom Bacillati; phylum Actinomycetota; class Actinomycetes; order Micrococcales; family Micrococcaceae; genus Nesterenkonia; species Nesterenkonia aethiopica. Next base: position 24,858 of record NZ_BAAAVT010000006.1, read on the forward strand.
GGTCGATCAGCTGGTGCATCAGCTCGGCCGGCTCCAGCTTGTCCCGCAGCTCCCGGGGGATCTGGGCGATCAGCGGCTGGAACACCTGCTGGGTCCACATATGGGCCGCCACCGCCTCATCACCGTGCGGGTCGGTCTGCGCCCGGTAGGCGTCGATCGCGCCGAGCAGCCGCCGGGCCTGGTTCTCCTGCACGTCCAGGCCGGTGAGGTTCATCAGCCGTCGCTGGTGGTGCCCGGGGTCCACCACCTTGGGGCGCAGCAGCAGCTTGCCGTCCGCGCTGGCCGAGCGAATGTCGTACTCCTCGACGTCGAAGCCCAGCTCGTTGAGCCGGCGGATCCGCTCCTCGATCAGCCACTGCTGGTCCGGGTTGAAGGCGGTGTCCCCGGTGAGCTCGCTCCACAGGCCCCGGTAGGAGTCGATGAACTGGTGGCTGGTGGCGATGGGATCGACCTCCTCGTCCACCATGCCGCCCTCCATGAGGTCCATCAGCTCCCCGGCGATGTTCACCTGGGCCAGCTCGAGGTCGTACTCGCGCTGCCCGGTGGAGAGCTCGGGGTGGATCTCCCCGGTCTCGGCGTCCACCAGGTAGGCGGCGAACTGGCCGGCATCGCGACGGAACAGGGTGTTCGACAAGGAGACGTCGCCCCAGTAGAAGCCGATCAGGTGCAGCTCCACCATCAGCAGCGCCTGGGCGTCGATCAGTCGGTGCAGGGTCTCCTTGCGCATCATCTGGTTGAACACCGCCCGATACGGCAGCGAGAACCGCAGGTGCCGGGTGATCAGCGCCGGGGACAGCGCAGTGCCGTCCTCCCGGGTGCGACCGGTCACCTCGGCCACCGGCTTCACGCACGGCGCGCCCAACCGGCCCAGCCGGCGCAGCATCCGGTACTCGTGCCGGGCGGCCCGCTCCGAGGTCTCCTTGATGGCGATGATCGACCCGCCCAGATGGGCGAAGCGCACGATGTGCCGGGAGATGCCTCGCGGCAGCGCGGCGATCACGTCCTCCGGCCACTCCACCAGCGGCAGATGCCACGGCAGGTCCAGCAGCTCCTGCGGGATGGTGCCGGAGGCGGTCAGGCTCAGGCCTGGGACTGGATTCACTGCTGCTCCTTCTCTGCGGCCGGGGCCCCTGCGGCTCCGGCCCGCTCGCGGGCGTCTGCGATCACGGTCAGCACATCGGCCAGCTGGGGCGGAGCCCCGATCCTGTGGTCGGCGCGGGTCTCACCCTCGCCCACCTTCACCCCGACGTCGGCACCGGCCAGCACCGCGAAGCCGAACTCGTCGGTGACGTCGTCGCCGGCGAAGAACACCGCATCCGGGGACACCAGCTCGCGCAGCTCGGTGATGCCCTCGCCCTTGGTCGCCTGCACGACCACCGCCTCCAGTACCGCTTTGCCCTCCTTCGGGTGCACCTCGTCCAGGGCGGCGACGGCGGCGCGAGCCTCGGCGAGCACCTGCTCGGCCTCCGCGGCGTCGGGCACCTTGCGCACATGCATGGCCGCCCCGGCGGGCTTGTGCTCCACCCAGGCGCCGTCGGTGCCGGCTGCGATGGTCTCGAAGACCTTCAGTAGGCGGGTCCGTGCGGCCTCCTGCTTCGAGGTCAGGACCAGCTGCGCATCCTCCTCGGCCAGGTCCGCCACATCCCGTTCGGCGCCGTGGGAACCGATCAGCAGGGTTCCCGACGGCGGCGCGGCGATCTCCCGCAGCGTGTCCAGTCCGCGCCCGGAGACATAGGCGACCCGCACCCCGTCGAACTCCGAGAGGCGCTGGACCGCCTCCGCGTTGGCCGGCACCGGCCGGGCATCGTCAGCGTCGGGGACCAGCTCGGCCACACAGCCGTCGAAGTCCAGGCACACCAGGATCTTCGGCAGCGCGGCGAAGCGCCGCAGGGCGGCCACCAGGTCACCGTCCAGCGCCGTCACGGAGGCGTCCCGTGGAGCGTGATCTGTGGTCATGGCTCGAGTATCTCCCGATCAGCGCAGCTCCGCCAGACGCTCGAGGAACTCCTCGGCCCAGCGCTGCACGTTGTGGGAGACCACCTGACGGCGCAGGCTGCGCATCCGCCGCCGCGCATTCTCCGGCTCCATGGTGGCGGCCTTGACCATCGCAGTCTTCAGCTCGTCCACATCATGGGGATTGATGAGCAGCGCCTGACGCATCTGGTCCGCCGCGCCGGTGAACTCGGAGAGCACCAGCACGCCCTGTCCCGACTTGCGGGCGGCCACATACTCCTTGGCCACCAGGTTCATGCCGTCGCGCAGCGCGGTGACCAGCATGACGTCGGCGGCCAGATACAGCGCCACCATCTCCTCCACCGGGTAGGAGTGGTGCAGGTAGCGGATCGCGGTGTGGGCCAGGGTGTCGTACTCGCCGTTGATCCGCCCGACGGTGGACTCGATCTCCTCCCGCAGCAGCCGGTAGGACTCCACGCCTTCCCGGGAGGGGCTGGCCACCTGCACCAGGCAGGCCTGGCCCACCGTGAGCTCGCCGTCGGCCAGCAGCTCCTCGTAGGCCTTCATCCGGTGCCGGATGCCCTTGGTGTAGTCCAGTCGGTCCACGCCCAGGAAGATCGTTTCCGGGTTGCCCAGCTCGCGCCGGATCTGCTCGGAGCGGGCGATGATGTCCGGGCGCTCCGCCAGCTCCACGATCTTCTGGGTGTCGATGGAGATGGGGAACGCCTTGGCCTCCGCGATGCGGTAGTCGCCCTGCTGCGGGGCGGCCGCCTGGCGGGCGACCGTGCCGCGCGCCGGGTCCGGATGCAGGCCGGGCAGGGAGGACAGCTGGTCCGGCTCCGGCTCTTCGGAGGGCACGTAGATTTGGTCCGACTTGATGTAGTAGCCCAGCCGGTGGCGCACCACCCGCTGGAAGTTCCGGGCGTCGGACTCGCGCTGGAAGCCGATGAGGTCTGCGCCGAGCAGTCCCCGCAGCACCGAATGCCGCCAGGGGAGCTGGGAGAACAGTCCCGGGGGAGGGAAGGGGATGTGGTTGAAGAACCCGATCCTCACATCCGGGCGCAGCTCGCGCAGCATGGCGGGCACCAGCTGCAGCTGGTAGTCCTGCACCCAGATGGTCGCACCTTCGGCGGCGACGGCGGCCGCGGCCTCTGCGAAGCGCCGGTTCACCCGTCGATACGCCTCGAACCAGTGGCGGTGGAACTCCGGGCGGGCGATCACATCATGGTAGAGCGGCCACAGCGTCGCATTGGAGAACCCCTCGTAGTAGTCCTCCACCTCCTGCTCGCTCAGCGGGACGGGCACCAGGTGCATGCCGGCGTGGTCGAACGGCTCCAGCGTCTCATCCGCCGCACCGTGCCAGCCCACCCAGGCGCCGTCGGACTGCGCCATGATCGGGGCCAGAGCGGTGACCAGTCCGCCGGGGGAGCGGCGCCACCCCGTCCCGCCGTCCTCAGTGGTGATCCGGTCCACGGCGAGCCGATTGGCCACCACCACGAAGTCGTACCCGCTCTTCTGAGCCATCAGCGCGAACTCCCTTCCTCTCGAGGACGGCGTCCGCTGCGACCATCACCACCGGCGATGGCCTGTGACGCCCGTCGCATCCTGTGTGGCGCAACTCTACCCGGACCGGCGCCGTTCCGGGCCTGAATGTGAGGAAGATCGACCTCCGGCCGGCTGAGCCCGGTCAGCGCGGCGACGGCGTCGTGACCAGCCACGACGCCGCCGTCATGGGAGTCGACCCGTCCAGGAAACCCCCGGAGTGAGGGGCTACCCTGGATGCGACCGTTCCCCGGATCCGCCTGCGCGGAGCCGGCACTACGACATCTTCGGAGACATGATGGCTCGAAATCCCCAGACCTCGGGCGGCAGCGCCCGCGACCAGGCCCGACGCATCCAGCAGGAGGAGGAGGCCAAGCAGCGCAGGACTTCCGTGATGCTGCGCGTCGGCGTGATCGTGGTGGCGCTCGCCGTCGTGGTGGGTCTGACCTTCTTCATCATCAATCAGCGCGCCGGTCAGGAGCGGATGACCGCCAGCGAAGGCCCCGCTCCCGCCTCGGCGAACGAGCAGGGCGGCATCACGCTGACCTCGGCCACCGAGATCATCGACGGGGCCGACCTCGGCACGGTCGACGCCTCGGACGTGCCGGAGTCCGAGACCGAGCTGCCCATCGGTGTGGAGCCGGGCGAGGAGGGTGAGCCCCCGCATCTGGTGGTCTACGCCGACGTGAACTGCGTGCACTGCGCCAACTTCGAGGCTGAGCACGGCGAACAGATCAAGGAATGGGCCGACGCCGGCCAGATCACCGTCGAGTACCGCATGGTCGGGTTCCTGGACCAGAACTCCACCACCAACTACTCCTCGCGAGGGGCCAACGCCACGGTCTGCATGGCGGAGGAGTCCCCGGAGAACTACCTGGACTACCTGGCCGAAGTCGTGACGCACCAGCCGCAGGGGGAGCTGTCCAACGACGAGCTCGTCGCTCGGGCCGAGGCCTACGGTGCGGACATCGAGTCCTGCGTGGAGGGCGGCACTTACCGGGCCTTCGTCACCTACACCTCGCGCCAGGCCTCCGCTCAGGGTGTGGGCGGGACGCCGACCGTCTACCTCGACGACGAGGACTGGAGCACCTCCGAGATGGGCTTCCGGGAGTTCGTCGAGTCGAGGATCGGCGACGCGGACGCCGACGAGGACGCCGACGCTGAGGATGCTGACGCTGAAGACACCGACGAGGACGCGGACGACGAGTCCTGATCCTGCGGCCCGCGGGCGGGGGTCATGCTTCCGCCCGCAGGGTCGTCCGACCATGAACTGGTCACCTGAGGAGATCCGCCGGTAGGATGGGTCTCCGGCGCTGCGGCGCCACGCCTCCTTAGCTCAGCTGGTAGAGCAGCTGTCTTGTAAACAGCAGGTCGTCGGTTCGAACCCGGCAGGGGGCTCCACAGCGTCCCGGATCATCCCGGATCCGCGGACAGTCCGATGCCAGGCGGTCCATGCGCGGCGCGCATGCGTCGATGTCCGCCTGATCTTCAGAAGATCTCACCGACGATCGGGAATACCTGCGCCGGGCCGCCGGTTGACTGAAGCGGACTAGCATGCACCCTGTGCCTCTCCGTCGCTGTCGCGACGATGCCCGGTGCCATGCGGCAGCCCTCCCTCCCTGCTACGGGATGCGGCGCCGCCGTCTGACCATCGACCCACCGTGAGTCCTGCAGGTCCGTGCCTCCGAGGCACGGACCTGCAGGACCATCATCGTCTCCGGAGGCCTCATGAGCGCACCGTCACCCCCGCCGCCCGCACCCCCCGTCGAGGTGCCCAGGATGCCCGCCGGTGACAAGTTCACCATCGGCACGCTGCTCATCGCCGCGTTCATCATGATCCTCAACGAGACCATCATGAACGTCGCCCTGCAGCCGCTGATGGTGGAGTTCCAGGTCGGAGAGACCACCATCCAGTGGCTGACCACCGCGTTCATGCTGACCCTGGCCACGGTCATCCCCACCACGGGTTACCTGATGCAGCGGTTCAGCCTGCGGACCGTCTTCACCATCGCCATGGTGCTCTTCAGCCTCGGCACGGCGATCGCCGCGGCGGCCTTCGGGTTCCCCATGCTGCTGGTCGGTCGCATCGTGCAGGCCGCCGGCACCGCGATGATGCTGCCCCTGCTGATGACCACCACGCTGACCCTGGTGCCGCTGCAGCGCCGCGGGGTGGTCATGGGGAACATCTCCATCGTGATCTCGGTGGCTCCGGCCACCGGTCCAGCGCTGTCCGGGCTGATCCTGCACATCGCCGACTGGCGGTTCCTGTTCCTGATGATCCTGCCCATCGCCCTGGTGGCGCTGGTGCTGGGGCGTCCCCGTCTGGACAGCAGCCCCGGAGTCAAGGGCGGCGGACTGTCCGTGCCCTCGCTGCTGCTCTCGGTGCCCGGCTTCGCCGGAGTCGTCTACGGCATCAGCCAGCTCGGCGGTGGCCACGGTGAAGGTGCCGGCGTGGATGAGACCGTCGAAGCCGGCGTCGACGTCGTCGCCCTGGTGGTGCTGATCGTCGGCGTGCTGTTCCTGGCCGCCTTCACCTGGCTGCAGATCCGCCTGCAGAAGGGCGGGAACCCGCTGCTGAACCTCTCGCCGTTCCGGTACACCATGTTCACGCGCTCGCTGCTGATGATGCTGCTGATGATGATCGCCCTGTTCGGCGCGATCATCATGCTGCCGCTGTTCCTGCAGCAGGTCCGCGGTCTGGATACGCTGCAGACCGGCCTGCTGATGCTGCCCGGCGGCGTGCTGATGGCGCTCCTGGCTCCGATCGTCGGGCGCCTCTATGACCGCGTCGGCCCCAAGCCGCTCGTCGTCCCCGGGGCCTCCCTGTTGGTCATCGCGCTGTTCCTGATGAGCCTGCTGAGCCCGGACAGCAGCATCTGGGCGGTCCTCGGGCTGCACCTGGTGCTCAGCTTCGGGCTGGCCTGCCTGTTCACCCCGGCCTTCACCACGGCCATGAATCCGCTGCCGCAGCCGCTGTACTCCCACGGCTCAGCGGTGCTGAACACCCTGCAGCAGCTGGCCGCCGCCGTCGGCACTGCGCTGCTGGTCACCGTGCTGGGCCTGGGTGCGGCCGCCGCGACGGCTCGCGGGCTGGACCCTGACGCCGCCGCTGTCGAAGGCTTCCGCACCGCCTTCCGCACGGCTGCCGTGATGAGCCTGGGCACCCTGGCCCTCGGGCTGACTCTGCGCGCCACCAAGGCCGGAGAGGCCGAGGGTGGGGACCCTGCGGAGCATGGCCGACCGGACCAGGGGCAGGCCGCGCCGGCCGCCGCCCACTGAGAGCCGCCCACTGAGAATCGCCCGCTGAGAGCGGGCGGGATCCACCGACGACGCCGGGCCCGGCAGAGATGCACTGATCATCTCTGCCGGGCCCGGCGTCGTCGTGTCTGCGTGAGGTCTGCGGTCGTCTGGCGGGGCCGCGTCCGGCGCCGCGTTCGTCCTGCCGGCGCCAATGTTCTTCCCTGGGTGGGAAGCGGGGCCCGCCCGCACCGAGCGGGCCCCTGTCGCACCCAAGTGAGGACCACCTTACAGAGTGGATCAGGAATACGCAACGCTTATGTGTTGAAAATTCGCAGCGTCAATCATGGGTCGCCAGCGGGTAGCGGGCCCGGCGCGTCGGCGGGTCACGTGGGGAGCGTTCGCCCGGCGCCGTCGCGCGGATCGAGCGACATTGTTGCGCGGGAGTTCGTAAATGCCGCTACACTCCTGTCGTGTCGCAGATCACAGGAGGACAGCCATGGTCAGGTTCGCTCGCACCGCTCTCACCGCCGCCCTCACCGGGGGCATGATGCTCGCCGCCCTCGGCCCCGGCGCCCAGGCCGCACCGGGCGGCTCCGGCGGCGCCGGCGGCTCCACGCCGACCGGCGGCCACCCCGATCCGGTGCCGGAGCCGGTCCGCCAGGCCCAGGGGGAGGGCGACGTCGTCGCGCTCACGGTGGACGACGGCCCGAATCCCGGCGAGACCGACGCGCTGCTGGACCTCCTGGCCGAGCGTGACATCAGGGCGGTGTTCTGCGTGATCGGGCAGAACATCACCGCCCCTGGAGGTGCGGAGCTGCTGCGTCGGATCGTCGACGACGGCCATGTGCTGTGCAATCACACCACGAGCTATGCGGACATGGCCGGGTGGGAGTCCGAGGAGATCCGTCAGGACCTGACCGAGACGCTGGAGATCATCCGCGATGCCCTCGACGACCCCCAGGCGCCCGTGCCGTTCTTCCGGGCGCCCAACGGCAGCTGGGGACAGACGCCGGAGGTCGCCGTCGAACTGGGGATGCAGCCACTCGCGGTGGTCAACACGATCGCCGACTGGGAGACCCAGGACGAACAGATCCTCACGGAGAACCTGCGGGAGGCCATCGTGCCCGGCGAGCTGGTGCTCGTCCACGACGGCGGCGGGGACCGGTGGGGCACCATCTCCGCGGTGGAGACCGTGGTCACCGAGAAGCTCGCCGACGGCTGGGAGTTCACCCTGCCCGTGGGGATCGACACGGGTGACGACGGCGACCAGCCCACAGCAGTCCAGCGGTGGGTGGTCAGGCCCTGAGCGCGTGAGTCACGGGTCAGCCGATGCCGAGGGCCCGCAGGCCCGCGGCGGCTCCGGCTCCGGCGATCACCACCACGAGGAACGGGGCCCGCAGCAGCAGAGCGACGGCGGCGGCGAGCAGGGCGCCGACCCGCGCGTCGAGCACCACGCCGCCATCGCCTGAAGCGGTGTTCATGGCCACCAGGGAGGCCAGCAGCGCCACCGTCATCAGGGTGGAGAGCCGGCCGACCAGCGGGTGCTCCAGCCAGGAGCCCGGCACCAGGTAGCCGAGGAGCTTGGTGGCGTACACCGCCGCACAGGCCAGCAGGACCCAGAGCCACAGCGTCATGGGCGGACCTCCTCGTGCTCCTTGTGCGTCCTCGTCGACTCGGCGCCTCCGCTCCGGCCGCGGGTGACCAGGCCCCAGGACGCCGCGACGACAGCTGCCAGCAGCACCGGCACGCCGGCCGGCAGCATCGGCATGGTCAGCACCGTGACCAGGGCGGCCACTACGGCCAGCGCCCAGGGCTCCCGAGACCTCAGCCGCGGCCACAGCAGGCCCAGGAAGGCGGCGACCACCGCCCCGTCGAGCCCCAGCGCCTCCGGCTCCGCCACGAAGTCGCCCAGCAGGGCGCCGACCACGGTGGCGAGGTTCCACCCGACATAGACGCCCAGACCGGTCACCCAGAATCCGCGGCGCCGCTCCTCGGGGTCGGTCTGGCTCATGGCGTTGGCCGCCGACTCGTCGATGGTGAGCTGCGCGCTGACCCAGCGCCGCCAGCCCGAGGGGTCGAACATGGCCTTCATCTGCACCGCGTAGATGGTGTTCCGTGCGCTGAGCAGCGTCGAGGCGCCCAGTGCGGCGCCCCCGGAGCCGCCGGCGGCCAGGATTCCGATGAAGGCGAACTGGGACCCGCCCGAGAACAGCAGGGCCGAAAGTGCCACCGTCTGCCACAGCGTCAGTCCCGAGGCCACGGACAGTGCACCGAAGGAGAGCCCGTACAGGGAGACGGCGGCGGCGATGGAGAGCCCCATCCGGGTGGCCGGCGTCATCGCGGGCCTCCCGGGGTGCCGGCGGCGGGGTGCTCCATGAGCAGGGCGAACCACGCGCCCGCGGTGAGGGCCTCGTAGGTGTGCGGGACGTCGCCGGCGAAGGTGGCGTAGTCGCCGGGTTCCAGGATGAAGGGTGCATCCTCCGGACCGAGGCGGATCCTGCCGGAGCCGATCACCACGTGCTCGACGGAGCCCGGCGGATGTGGTGCGGCGCTGCGCGGCTCCCCAGGCTCCAGGCTCACCACGTAGAGGTCCCTCTGGGCGGAGCTCCGGCCGGTGTGCAGCAGAGTGGCCAGGTAGTCGGACTCGGCGGAGGGCACCGGGGTGCGGTCCGCGGCGCGGATGATCCGCGGTCCGCGGGGAGGGGCCTCCACCAGGCGGGCGAAGGGGATGCCCAGGGTGGAGGCGATGGACCACAGGGTCTCCACGCTCGGGTTCGCCTGTCCGGACTCCAACTGGGAGACGGTGGACTTCGCGATGCCGACGCGGCGGGCGAGCTCGCTGATCGAGAGCCCGGCCTGCTGTCGTTCGGCGCGCACCGCCGCGGCGATGTGCGCCCGCAGTGCGTGATGATCCTGCTCAGCCATGAAACCTCCTTCGTTCGGTACATCATGCCATGCGTTCGGCATGGCGAACCAGCCGGAGGGGCGTCGCAGCGGGCCTGGTGGGAGGAATAGCTGGACCGTGCAGATGTTGTGCCAGAAGGCGAACCTGTTCAGCAGGGCGCCTGCCCGATCCCGAGATCGACCGAAGGAGAATTCCATGGCACAGGACAAGCGCGTCGTCATCCTGGGCGGCCACGGGAAGGTGGCGATGCTCGCCGCCCCCAAGCTCGTCTCCGCCGGATGGAGCGTGGATTCGCTCATCCGCAACCCGGATCACCGAGACGACGTCGCGGCCACCGGGGCCGCTCCGGTGGTCCTGGACATCGAGAACGCCGACGTCGACCAGCTCGCCGAGGCCTTCGACGGCGCAGACGCCGTCGTCTTCTCCGCCGGCGCCGGGGGCGGCAATCCTGCCCGCACCCGCGCGGTGGACCTGGAGGCCGCCGTCCGGTCCATGGAAGCCGCGGAGCAGGCCGGGGTCACCCGCTACGTGATGGTCTCCTATGTCCGGGCCGAGACCGACGTGGACACCCTGGACAAGGAGAGCTCCTTCTACCCCTACGCGGAGGCCAAGCACCACGCCGACGCCCACCTGCGCGGCACCGCTCTGGACTGGACCATCCTCGGCCCCGGCTCGCTGACCCAGCAGCCGGCCACGCGCCGACTGCAGGTGGTCGACGGCGCCGGGCTGATCGACGGCCGCAGGCCCGACGCCGCGGAGGTCGGGGCCTCCCGGGAGAACGTGGCCGAGGCGATCACCCATGTGCTCACCGCCGGCGCCGCGGTGCGCCGGACCGTGAACTTCTACGACGGCGAAACCCCGCTGGAGGAGGCGCTCGCCTGAGTCGGCGGCATCGCCTCGGGCGCCCCGGGCCCCGGTTTTCCGAATCGGGGCCCGAGGTGCTAATCTTTTCTGGCGCTCGCAGGCAGGCTGAATGCCGGCGAGATCACGCACGGATCCGTAGCTCAGATGGTTAGAGCGCTCGCTTCACACGCGAGAGGTCGATGGTTCGAGTCCATTCGGATCCACCATTTCGCAGCACACCGCCCTGTCGGGCCGCCGCCACTCTGGCCGGCGACCGGCGGGGCGGTTCTGTACCGTCGCCCGCTTCCAGATCGTCCCGATCGGCGATCGGCGGGCCCAGGACCCCCACGACGCCTCGGGCGCTCGACCCCGCCGCGAGCCCCACCGCGTAGATTGGGAGACGATCCGAGACATCCTGAAGGGAGGGGCAGTGGCAGCTCAGCAGGGCCGCAGGGGCACCCGCGACGTCCAGCCGCACGAGGACGAGACTCGCTGCGGGGCTGATGGCGTGGCCGGTCCGGACGAGTCGGGCGGGCCGGGGACGTCGGGCGATCAGCACGGGCTGGGGGAGCACCATGCCAGTACGGACGCCGTCGAGGCCATCGACCCCGTCATCTCCGAGCCCGACGCCGAGGTCACCCTCATCCCGGTGGTGCGGCCAGCCTCCGCCGGCGAGGACGAGGAGGACACCTCCACCGGATTCGTCCGGGCCCTGACCGGCAGCATCGCCTCCTCCTGGCAGGCCTCCCGAGAGGCCGAGGCCACCTTGGAATGGGAGGAATACGACGCCGAGGCTGCCGAGCGTGCCCAGGAGGAAGCCGCCCAGGCCGAAGTGGAGGCGGTCCGCCACGAGTATGCCCCCGACGCCTTCTATGACTCCCCGGCCGACAGCCCTGACCTCGGCCAGCACGGGCATCCTGGGCATCCCGGTCAGCACGTCCAGTCCGGTCCTCCCACCTCACCGCTGCCGCGGCCCCACACGCACACCTTCGATGAAGCCCGTCAGGAGCTGGGGCACCCGGAGCGCCCTGCGGACCGGGTGTCCACCGGCGAGTGGACCCCCGTCGGAGACTGGGCCCAGACCGAGGCGCTGGGGCCTCAGATCCCCGGCGACCGCGCCCTGGCGGCGGACCCGCACGAGGTCTCCGCCGCGCCCGCCAGCGAACCGATCCGTCGTCGCTCCGTGCTCCGCCCCGCAGGGACGAAACTGGCGGACCAGCTGAAGCTGCCCCCGCTGTTCGACCGCTCCGTGTTCGAGCAGAAGGTGCGGCCGCAGAACGTGCTGCGCCGCATCATGCGGGCCGAGACGACCCACACCCAGGCCGTGCCGTTGGTGGACCGGCTCGTGGGCACCCCCTACGCGAACCCCCGTCAGGCCGAGCAGCCGGTGGACTCGGACGAACTGGCCACGATCGCCTTCGTCCTCGACCTGGGGGAGGCGCTGTTCCGGTACGGGGCCGGCGCCCTGGAGGTGGAGACCTCGATCATCGCGGTCACCGCGGCCTTCGGGATGAAGAACACCGACGTCGACATCACCAACCAGTCGATCAGCCTCAACTGGGCACCGGACGGCAAGATCCCCTACTCCCGGGTGCGCGTGGTGCGTTCCTGGTCCCGGAACTACAAGGCCCTGGCCGCGGTGCATGAGCTGGTCACCGACATCATCTCCGGGCGGCTCACCCGCGGCGAGTCGGCCGAGCGGCTCCAGGAGATCACCCGGGAGCCCAAGCCGTATCCGCGCTGGATGGTGAACCTGGCCGGAGCTCTGTTCGCCAGCCTGTTCGCGAGCTTCCTCGGAGCCCCGCTTCTGGACGCCGCCCTCGGCTTCGCCGCGACCCTGGTGGTGCTGGGCATCACCCGTCAGCTGGCGGTCTGGAGGGTCCCGGAGTTCTTCACCCTGGCCGCCGGCGGTTTCATGGCCACCTTCATCGCCATGGGCGCCTTCATGCTGGACGCGCCCATCACTCCGTCCATGGTGGTGGCCGGCGGGCTGATGATCCTGCTGCCCTCGGCCCGGGTGGTCTCCGCCATCCAGGACGCGATCAACGGCTTCCCCATCACGTCTGCCGGACGTCTGGTCTCCGCGATGATCGCCTTCGCGGGGATGACAGCGGGCATCATGGCCGGCGTCGTGCTGGCCGACCTGCTGGGTGCCCCGCACATCGAGGTGGCGGTGGGGCTGACCCGCATCTACCATCCGACCGTGCTGGTGGCGCTGGTGTTCGTCGCCGCGATGGCCGCCGCCGTCGTGGAGCAGGCGCGCTGGAAGATGCTGCTGCCCACCGGTGCCGTCTCGGCCCTGGGCTTCCTGCTGTTCTATGCCGGTGAGCTGATCGGCCTGGGGGAGCGGATGACCCCGATCCTGGGCGCGACGGTGGTCGGCGCGCTGGGCCGTGTGGTGGCGCTGCGCATGGGCGCCCCGCAGCTGGTGGTCGCCGTGCCGGGCATGATGTTCATGCTCCCGGGTCTCATGGTCTTCCGGGGCATGTATCAGATCGCTCTCGACAACCCCGAGGTCACCCTGGTGGACTCGATGATGGGCGGGCTGACCGAGCTGTTCAGCGCCCTGATCATCATCCTGGGCATCGCCGCCGGCATCGTGCTCGGCGATGTGCTGATGCGTCCGTTCACCTCGGGGCTGCAGTCCAACGAGCGGTCCCGCGGCCGACGCCGCTGAACGGTCAGACGGGTGCGGTCAGGCGGGTGCGGTCAGGCGCCAGTCCACCGGAGCCGCGCCCAGGTGTTGCAGAGCGTCGTTGGTCCGGGAGAACGGTCGCGAGCCGAAGAAACCTCGATGGGCGGACAGCGGCGAGGGGTGCGGGCTGGTGATCACTGCCGTGTGGTCTCCCGCATTCAGCAGCGGCTGCAGGCGCCGCGCATCGGCGCCCCACAGGATGGAGACCAGCGGGGTGTCCCGGGCCACCAGCGCCCGGACGGCGGCCTCGGTGATCTGCTCCCATCCGATGCCCCGGTGCGAGCCCGGGCTGCCTGCGGTGACGGTGAGGACCCTGTTGAGCATCAGCACCCCCTGCCGGCTCCACGCCGTGAGATCGCCGTGCGGAGCGGGCTCGATGCCGAGGTCCTGATGCAGCTCTCGGAAGATGTTCTGCAGGCTGCGGGGCAGCGGCCGCACATCCGGGGCTACGGCGAAGGACATGCCGATCGGATGCCCCGGGGTGGGGTAGGGATCCTGGCCGAGGATCAGGACCCGGACGTCGTCGAAGGGCTGCCGGAAGGCGCGCAGCACGGCCTCCGGGGCGGGCAGCACGTGCTCGCCGGAGGCCCGGCGGCGGGTCAGCTCCTCGCGGACGCGGGCGAACTGCGGCTCCTGCGCGGCCAGGGCCCGCTCCCAGCCGGACTCCAGGGGTGCGACGAGGTTCTCGGAGAGCTCCATGGGCCACCACCTTAGAGGGTGCCTGGGAGGTGCGTGGTCGCTCGTCATGTGCCCGGAGGCGGTCCGCGGAGGATCCAGGCGGCGATTTCCGGTGCATCTCAGAAAGCTTGCGCGCGTTGCTCAGGGGGTGATGCGCGGGGAAATGACTCCTCGACGTGCGGGGCGCGGCCGGACTGGGGAGAGTCCGCCGTGCGCCGGGCGTCCCTGTGGCAGCGAACACACAGCGGGTGATATGTGCCGTCGTGCCTGCTCCGGGCCGTAGGATGGGCGCAGAACCAGCGGGCCGGTCGCGCATCGGTCCGAATCGAGATCAGGAGGCATCGATGAGCTCTGCCAGCTCGGCCGAAGCCGTCACCCGTGACAAGGTCGCGGACGCGCCGTCTGACGCCGGGGAGCTGACCGAGCAGGAGCAGCAGATCCTGGCCCTGGAGCGCCAATGGTGGAAGTACGCCGGGGCCAAGGACCAGGCGATCAGCGATCAGCTGGGCATCTCAGGGGTGTCCTACTACCAGCTGCTCAACCGGCTCATCGACTCCGAGGCGGCCCTCGCCCACGACCCCATGCTCGTCAAGCGCCTGCGCCGCCAACGCGACGCGCGGCAGCGGGCTCGGGCCTCCCGCCGGTGACCGTCGAGATGAGGAGTTCCGCGATCACGAGCTTTGAGATGTTGAGCTCCGATGCCACGAGCGGGCCGGGCTCTCCGGTCCGCCTCACCGTCCGTCCGCAGTCCGCGCACAGCCTGAGGATCGCCACACCATGAGCAAGTTCCCGCACGACGAGTTCGACGACGTCCCTCCCTATCAGCAGGGCGAGGCCGGCAAGCACCGTGCCCCGGCCGAGGCCTCCACGGGCTCCCGGGGCGGGGGCCTGAAGTGGATCGGGCTGCTCGCGGTGCTGGCCCTGGCGGTCGGCGTCGTCAGTTACTTCGTGCTGCCCACCCTCCGCGACGGCGACACCGAGGCCTCCGATCAGGACCAGGCCCAGGAGGAGTCCGACGGCGAGGACGAGGGTTCCGAGGACGGCGCCGCCGAGGACGGCGAGGAGGGTGCCGAGGAGGAGCCCACCGGCACCGCCGCGGACACCGAGGCGGCCGTGCAGGTCCTGGGCTACGAGGGCGCCGAATCTGAGGCTGCGGCCACGCTGGAGGAGATGGGCTACAACGTCACCTACGTGGCCGAGTGGACCTACGACGACGTCGAGACCCCCGTGGTCTTCTACCCGGCGGGCTCCGAGGAGCACGCCGAGGACGTGGGGCAGAATCTCGGCATCGAGCGGGTGGAGGAGAACAGCGCGTGGAGTTCGGTGGCCGTCGTGGTCGACGGCGATTTCGCCGAGTGAGATCAGCCGCGCAGCAGCAGGCGGGAGCTCACCTCAGGGGTTTGCACTCGCCTGCACAGAGTGCTAAAAATTGAGCTAGCACTCTCCCCCGGAGACTGCCAGCCCGGTGACGGGTGCAGCCTCCTGCGGCGGCGAGTGGGATGAACCTGAACAGGTGAGGCCACCGAAACCATGCGCCCCCGGTGACGCGGGGGTGCGGCCGTCCGTCGCGGGCACCTCTCAAGGTTCGACCCGATTGACGCGAACACGTCTGAATCATCATCACCCGCAGTCCAGGAAGGACACGTGCCGATATGGCTAAGACCATTGCATTCGACGAAGAGGCCCGCCGGGGCCTCGAGCGGGGCCTGAACAGCCTCGCCGACGCCGTCAAGGTCACCTTGGGCCCCCGCGGCCGCAACGTCGTGCTGGAGAAGCAGTGGGGCGCCCCCACCATCACCAACGACGGCGTCTCGATCGCCAAGGAGATCGAGCTGGAGGACCCCTACGAGAAGATCGGCGCCGAGCTGGTCAAGGAGGTCGCCAAGAAGACCGACGACGTCGCCGGTGACGGCACCACTACCGCCACCGTGCTGGCCCAGGCGCTCGTCAAGGAGGGCCTGCGCAACGTGGCCGCCGGTGCCGACCCGATGGGCCTGAAGCGCGGCATCGACAAGGCCGTCGAGGCGGTCACCGAGGAGCTCTTCAAGTCCGCCAAGGAGATCGAGACCAAGGAGCAGATCGCCGCCACCGCATCGATCTCCGCCGCCGACAACCAGATCGGTGAGCTGATCGCCGAGGCGCTCGACAAGGTGGGCAAGGAAGGCGTCATCACCGTCGAGGAGTCCAACACCTTCGGTCTGGAGCTCGAGCTCACCGAGGGCATGCGCTTCGACAAGGGCTACCTCTCCGGCTACTTCGTCACCGACGCCGAGCGTCAGGAAGCGGTCCTCGAGGACCCGTACATCCTGATCGCGAACTCCAAGATCTCCTCGGTCAAGGACGTCATCGGCGTCCTGGAGCAGGTCATGCAGTCCGGCAAGCCGCTGCTGGTCATCGCGGAGGACGTCGAGGGTGAGGCCCTGGCCGCTCTGGTGGTCAACAAGCTCAAGGGCACCTTCAAGTCCGTGGCCGTCAAGGCCCCCGGCTTCGGCGACCGCCGCAAGGCCATGCTGGCCGACATCGCCATCCTCACCGGTGGCCAGGTCATCGCCGAGGAGGTCGGACTCAAGCTGGAGAACGCCACCCTGGACCTGCTGGGCACCGCCCGCAAGGTCGTGGTCACCAAGGACGAGACCACCATCGTCGAGGGCGCCGGCGACGCCGACGAGATCGCCGGCCGCGTCTCCCAGATCAAGGCCGAGATCGAGAACAGCGACTCGGACTACGACCGCGAGAAGCTGCAGGAGCGCCTGGCGAAGCTGGCCGGCGGCGTGGCCGTCATCAAGGCCGGTGCTGCCACCGAGGTGGAGCTCAAGGAGCGCAAGCACCGCATCGAGGACGCCGTGCGCAACGCGAAGGCCGCCGTGGACGAGGGCATCGTCGCCGGCGGTGGCGCCGCTCTCATCCAGGCCGGCGCCCGGGCGTTCCAGTCCCTGTCCCTGGAGGGCGACGAGGCCACCGGCGCGAACATCGTGAAGTTCGCCGTGGAGGCCCCGCTGAAGCAGATCGCCATCAACGCTGGCCTCGAGCCCGGCGTGGTGGCCGAGAAGGTCAAGGGTCTGGCCGACGGCACCGGTCTCAACGCCGCCACCGGCGTGTACGAGGACCTGCTGGCCGCCGGCGTCAACGACCCGGTGAAGGTGACCCGTTCGGCATTGCAGAACGCGGCCTCCATCGCCAGCCTCTTCCTCACCACTGAGGCCGTCGTGGCCGACAAGCCCGAGAAGAACGCCGGCGGCGCCGGCGCCGAGGGCATGGACCCGATGGGCGGCATGGGCGGCATGATGTGATCATGCCCGGCCCGTCGCGCTGAGCAGCACGAGAGCCCCGCAGGCATCAGCCTGCGGGGCTCTCGTCATGCTCAGGGGAATCGCAGCGCCCGCCCGGGGCGCGCCCGTCAGCGGCCGAACATGCGGGTGTTCGCGGACTCCGTCTCCTCATACTGCGAGGAGGCCGCGGCCATCGCCTGCCGGACGCTGGCCAGCGACTGCTCCACCTGCACCTGGGTGCTGCGCCACTGGGTCAGCACCTCCTGGAACGCGGTGGAGGCCGAGCCCTTCCAGGACTCCTGCAGCTGGCGCAGCTGGGACTCCATGGAGTTCACGTCGGTCTGGATGCGGGTCAGGGTGGACTCCACGGTCTGGGACTTGGCCATCAGGTCCGCGGTGTCGATCTGCAGCACTGCCATGATCGGCTCTTCCTTCCGTCGATGTGCGGGACGCTCCCCACAGTAGGAGGAGCGGACCGTCGCCGTCGCGGAGGATCAGCGGCCTGTGGAGGAACCGGGCGTGTCGTCGCCGTCGGACCGTCCCTGTGGAGGAACGGGACCGTCCTGCAGCTCCGCCAGCTCATGATCTTCCACATCGGATTCGTGGTCGGACTGATCGCTGGGCTCCACCATCGGCAGCCGCAGGGTCATCGTGGCCCCGCCGCCCGGAGTCTGCTGGTGCCGGACCGTGCCGCCGTGCTGGGCGGCGATGGCCGCGACGATGGCCAGTCCCAGGCCCGTGCCGCCGGTGCCCCGGTCCCGGGAGTTGTCGGCTCGGTAGAAGCGCTCGAAGATCCGTGCGGCGTCCTCCTCGGAGATCCCCTCCCCATGGTCCCGGACCTGCAGCACGGAATCGGTGCGCCCGGCCACCAGGGACTCCGTACCCACCACCAGCTCGATGGGGGATCCCTCAGGGGTGTAGCGCAGGGCGTTGGTCACCAGGTTGGTGACGATCTGGCGGATCTTGCCCTCGTCCCCCAGCACCGGGGCGGCCGCCGGCGAGCCGCCGTGCAGCCCCACCACCTGCACCGTGCGGTCCGGGGCGTTGACGCCCATATCCATGGCCGTGTCGTGGGCGATCAGGTTCAGGTCCACCGGGGCCAGCTGCAGCGGACGCTGCTCGTCCAGCCGGGCCAGGGTGAGCATGTCCTCCACCAGCTGGCCCATCCGCTTGGCCTCGGACTCAATGCGACTCATCGCCGCGCCCACGGCCTCCGGATTGTCGCTGACCCCGCCCTGCCGGTACAGCTCGGAGAAGCCGCGGATGGTCACCAGCGGGGTGCGCAGCTCATGGGAGGCGTCCTGGATGAACTGGCGCATCTTCTGCTCCGAGGCGGTCTTGGCCTGGAAGGCCTCCTCGATGTGCTCCAGCATCACGTTCAACGAGCTCGACAGGCGGCCGATCTCGGTCTCCGGCGGCGCGGTGGTCTCCACGCGCTGGGAGAAGTCCCCGCCGGCGATCGCCGCGGCGGTCTTCTCCACCCGGAACAGCGGCCGGAAGGCGCGGGTCACCACCGCATAGGCGATCGTGGAGGCCCCGAGCGTGGCCAGCAGGCCGATCGTGGCCACCAGGAAGGTGGCGCGCTCCACGGAGGTGTCCACGTCCTCCAGCGGCAGCGCGATCGCCAGCGAGGCCTCCCCGGACTCGAGGCGGTAGACCTGCACGCGCCAGCCGCGCGAACCCTCTTCGGTGCCGGGCACCTCGAAGGACTGGCCCGCCTGCGCGAGCACGTCCTCGGCCGTCAGCGGAGGGATCTCCGGCAGGTCCTGGCCCTCCACACGCCGGTGGGTGGCGCTGTACTCCATCGGCTGGCCGTCATTCGTGAGCAGCACCCCGTAGAAGCGCAGGATCGCCAAGGCGTTCGCCCGATCCTCCGGGTCCGATCCCATCTCGGTGAGGTACATCGAGATGTTGTTCCGGTTCGTGTACAGGTCCTCGTCCAGGCTGCGCAGCAGCTCCTGACGGAACAGCGACGCCGAGACGAAGGTCGTCACCGCCAGGGTGAGGAGCAGCAGGCCCGAGATGATGAAGACCAGCTGAGTGCGCAGCGAGGCGCTGCGCCATCGGCGCGCGGCGGAACGGACCGGTGTGAAGGCCATGCCTGGGGGCTCAGTGCGACATCCCCTGGGAGCGCTGCCTCCGCTCCCAGGTCTGCAGCACGTAGCCCACGCCGCGCTTCGTCTGGATCATCGGGGCGCCCTCGGCCCCGGAGTCGATCTTGCGACGCAGATAGGAGATGTAGGACTCTACGATCGAGGCGTCCCCGTTGAAGTTGTACTCCCAGACGTGGTCCAGGATCTGCTGCTTGGAGAGCACCCGGTTCGGATTCATCATCAGGTACCGCAGCAGCTTGAACTCGGTGGGGGAGAGGTCCACCATCTCGCCGTCGCGGCGCACCTCGTGGGCGTCGTCGTCGAGCTCCAGGTTGTCGATCACGATGACGGCGTCCTCGTCCTGGTACGGCGCGGTGCGACGCAGCACGGCCCGGATGCGGGCGACGACCTCGTCCAGGGAGAAGGGCTTGGTGACGTAGTCGTCGCCGCCGACGGTCAGGCCGGTGATCTTGTCGTCCGTGTCGTCGCGGGCGGTGAGGAACAGCACCGGGAAGTGCTTGCCGGCCGCGCGCAGCCGCCGGGTCACCGTGAAGCCGTCCATGTCGGGGAGCATGACGTCCAGCACGGCCAGATCGGGTTGGAACTCCTCGGCCGTGTCCAGCGCCTCGCGCCCGTTCGAGGCCGCGGCGACCTCGAACCCGGCGAAACGCAGGGAGGTGGCGAGCAGCTCGCGGATGTTGGGCTCGTCGTCGACGACGAGCAGCTTGGCTTCGGCAGTCTTCTCAGTCACGGCGCCAGTGTCCCTCCGTTGTCTGGGAGTCAGCTGGATGTGTCCTGTGCGCCCAGTAAGGGTCTGCCGGGCTCCGCCTGCGCAGCGGGTCGGAGACAGTGTCACGCTCAGACCACATCGGAGCCGTCCAGGATGGTGTACCCGTAGCCCTGCTCGGACAGGAACCGCTGCCGCTTGGCCGCAAAGTCCATGTCCACGGTGTCCCGGGCGACGATCGAGTAGAAGTGCGCCCGCTTCGTCTCATCGCCCCCGCCCGGGCGGAGCAGCCGGCCCAGCCGCTGGGCCTCCTCCTGCCGCGAGCCGAACGTCCCGGAGACCTGGATCGCCACCGAAGCCTGCGGCAGATCGATGGAGAAGTTCGCGATCTTGGAGACGACCAACACATCCAGCTCCCCGGAGCGGAACTGGTCGAACCGGCGCTGCCGCTGCGCCGTCGACGTCGATCCCGTCAGCACCGGCGCACCCAGCCGCTCCCCGAGGGACTCCAGCTGCTCCACGAACTGCCCGATCACCAGGATCCGCTCGCCGCGGTGCCGATGGCGGGCCACCAGGCGTGCGACGACGTCGTCCTTGGCCGCGGTGCCCGCGGCCAGCCGATGCCTCTCGCGATCGGTGGCGGAGGCATAGTCCATCCGCTCTCCCCGAGGCAGGTCCACCCGGATCTCCACACACTGGGCCGGAGCGATCCACCCTTGGGCCTCCATCTGCTTCCACGGGGTGTCGTAGCGTTTCGGCCCGATCAGCGAGAACACCTCCCGCTCCCGGCCGTCCTCCCGGATCAGAGTGGCGGTCAGCCCCAGCCGACGGCGGGCCTGCAGGTCCGCCGTCCGGCGGAAGATCGGGGCGGGCAGCAGATGGACCTCGTCATAGATGATCAACCCCCAGTCGTGCTGATCCAGCAGCTCCAGATGCGGATAGAGCTCGCCGCGGCGCACCGCCAGCACCTGGTAGGTGGCGATCGTGACCGGGCGGACCTCTTTGCGGTCCCCGGAGTACTCGCCGATCTCGTCCTCCTGCAGCGAGGTGCGGCGCAGCAGCTCGTCCTTCCACTGCCGGGCCGAGAGCGTGGAGTTGACCAGGATCAGCGTGATAGTCGCAGAAGTGGCCATCACCCCGGCGCCCACCAGAGTCTTGCCCGCCCCGCAGGGCAGCACGACGACGCCGGAGCCCGCCGCCCAGAAGCTGTCCACCGCCTCCTTCTGATAGGGACGCAGCGCCCAGTCCTCCCGCCGCAGCGCGATGGGGTGGGCGGTGCCGTCGACGAACCCGGCCAGGTCCTCGGCCGGCCAGCCCAGTCGCACCAGCTCCTGCTTGAGCTCCCCGCGGGCCTGCCCGTGCACGGCCACCGTGGCGTCGTCGATCTGCGGCCCGAGCAGCGGGGCGACCGTCCGCGCGCCGCAGACCTCCTCGACGATCGCCGGCTCCTCACCGCGCAGCACCAGACCATGCTGCGGGTCCTTCTCCAGGCGGATCCGGCCGTAGCGGTCCATGGTCTCAGCGATGTCCACCAGCAGCGAGTGGGGGACCGGGAAGCGGGAGAACTCCAGGAGGGTGTCCACCACGGTCTCCGCGTCGATCCCGGCCGCGCGGGCGTTCCAGAGGCCCAGAGGGGTGATCCGGTACGTGTGGACGTGCTCGGGGGCGCGCTCCAGGTCGGCGAACGCGGCCACGCCTCGGCGTGCGGCGTCGGCCTGCTCGTGGTCCACCTCCAGCAGGACCGTCTTGTCCGACTGCACGATCAGCGGTCCGGTCATGGCGCGGCTCCCTCCCCAGGCTTCTCGGGCGTCTCGTCCCCGGTCTCATCCAGCAGCCGGACCGCGGTGATCCGGTGGACCAGCAGCACCGATTCGTCCTCCCCGGCGAGCTGGCGGATCCGCACCCGTCCGGCGTTGAGCGCCGTCGGCAGTCCGGAGAGCGTGTGCTCGCGACCCTCGGCGTCGACCCGGCGCAGCCACACCGGCTGCCGTGACCTCACTGCGGTGCGCAGCAGCCCCATCACGTCCGTGCCGCCCACGGGGCTCGTGGCCTCGGCGGCGACGGCGTCCTGGTCGGGGTCTGCGTCGCCGGCGATCGAGGCCCCGGCGCGGGCTCCGGCCCCGGCCCGCAGGCCGGCGAGGGTGCGGGAGACCAGCTGCGGATCGGCCTGCTGCGCGGAGAGCGTCCGCACCGGGGACTGCTGCCAGGGCGACTGCGGCAGGGTCCAGGCCTCGGCGGTCTCGGCCAGCTCCGCCTCCCGACGGGAACCGGTGGGTGTCGTCGCATGGGCGGCGTCGCGACCCGGCTCCTCGGCCCTGCGCGACTCCACCCCGGCCTCCGCCAGGGCGCGGGCCAGACGCTCGGCGTCGACGTCGCAGACCAGGACCTCGGTGGTGAGCTCCCGCAGGCCCAGGCTCCGCAGGATCGGGTGCTGCAGCAGCGTGGCACGACGCGCAGGATCCCGCTCGATCAGCCAGCTGGAGGCCGCGCCGATCGTCACCCCCTGCCAGGTGCGGGCGGCGTCGTCGATCAGCGTGGCCAACGACGACGGGATCTCGGCCAGACTGTGCGCGGCGAGGAACTCGCGGATCCTCTCGGCGGTCCAGCCGGCCGAGATGCCGCGGCGCAGCGAGGCGGCCGTGAAGCGGAAGGTCGGCACACCGCCGCGGGTCTCCTTCTGTGCGATCGCCTCCAGCCCGGCGGAGACCTCCGGAGCCA
Organism: Nesterenkonia aethiopica; assembly: GCF_039534665.1. Classification (NCBI taxonomy): domain Bacteria; kingdom Bacillati; phylum Actinomycetota; class Actinomycetes; order Micrococcales; family Micrococcaceae; genus Nesterenkonia; species Nesterenkonia aethiopica. Next base: position 47,521 of record NZ_BAAAVT010000006.1, read on the forward strand.
GGGCGCCCACCGCGACGGCGGTGAGGTCGGACTGCACGTGAATCTGGTCGACCTGCGGCGGCAGCGCCTCGGCGAGATGGTCGGCAGTGCGCGCCAGCCGTTCGGCCAGTCCGGCGGAGGCTGAGCCGGCGTCCGGGCGGTGGTCTTCCCCGCGGCCGGGCACGGCGGGCGTCTCGGGCGCGAGCAGCCGCCCCACCTCGGTGAGGGTCCCCATGGCCAGCAGTCCCAGGCGCTCGGCCTCACGGACCATCGGTGGCAGCACCTGACCCACCCGGGCCAGCAGGACGGGCCGGTCCCACGTCATGCGATCCGGCAGCGTCCCGGTCAGCGCCTCAGGGCCCGGCTCCTGGTCGTCGGGAAGCTGCAGGTGGTACAGGGCCGGCGCGGCGGAGCGGCCCAGGTGCTCGGCCAGCTCCGCCCCCAGCGCGGCGGCGGTGCCCAGCAGGCGGGCGCGCAGCGCGGGGGCGTCGCCGCGCTGACGATCCGGCGTGAGGGCGGGCGCCAGCCGGGCCGTGGGATGCGGGCTGCGCAGCAGCAGGGGCGACCGCGGGGCCAGCAGCCACCCCGAGACCAGCAGCTGATGCTGACGATGCCGTGGGGCCCGCCGCCAGCGTCGTGCCGCAGGGGTGGTCCGCCACCGGTCGGAGTCCACGTCGAGCGCCACCAGGCCCGCCGCCGCGGCGAGCTCCAGGAGCCAGCCGGTCTCTCCGACGTCCGCGTCGGAGGGCCGGGAGGCCCCGCTGCGCTCGCCGGTCAGGCGCCGCAGCTCCCGCATGCCGACCCCGCCGGTGCGCAGCACGGCTGCCGGGGTCTCTTCGAGCACCGTGAGCAGGTCACCGACGTCGGCGAGCAGCTCCGCCACGGCCGCCAGCGCGGCGTTGCGCACCAGGGCGGCCGGGCCGCGCGCCGGGGAGGCGCCGGGTGGAGTCAGGGCGGCGTCGGTGTCAGCGGAGGTGAGCTCGAGGTTCAGCCCGGCCAAGACCGCCGGCAGGCTTCCCGGGACCGCCAGTCGTCCCGCGGCGGCGTCGGCGGCCGTGGGCGCGGAGGACGCCGCGGGGCGGTCGTCGGGGGCGAAGATCAGGCCGAGCCGTGCCAGGCGGCTCAGCACCGGGTCCAGGGCGTCCTCGGTCAGGCCCGTCAGCGGCCGGCCGGCGGTGGCGGCGGCGAGGACGGCGAAGGCGCCGGCGTCGAGTCGCTGCAGGCAGTGCCGCAGGCTCATGTCCGACTGGGCGCGCACCGCCAGCCCGGTGAAGTCTCCGGGGGAGGGATGCACCAGGTCGGGGCGGGACCGCAGCAGGGCGGCGACGGCGTCGTCGTCGCGCGAGGAGAGGCGCCGGGCCAGGGCGGCGAGTCCGAGGAGCGTCGGCTGCATCCTCAGGAGGTCGCGGCGCGGCGTCGACGCCGACGCATCGACTCGAGCAGGTGGACGACCATCAGGGTGAAGCCCAGGGGGAATCCCCAGAGGGCCGTGAAGTACAGGCCGGGGTGCGGCTCGGCGTCGGCGAAGTACAGTCCCAGGATCAGCGCTAGCGCCACGGCGGACGCGGCGGTGATGATCACGCCCAGGAGCAGGACGGCCCGCGAGGCCGCAGGGGCGGAGGTGGTGGACATGGTGCCGATTCTATCCCGACCGCGCGCCCCAGGTACTCTGGAAGGCAGTCGAGATGACGCGTGAGCCGGTGTGGCGGGCGCCGGACGGTGCCGAAGCGGCTCGGCGGCACCGGGCAGGAAGCCCGGACGCTGACGGGCTTCCGCGCCTCGACCCCAGTGATCCAGACCTATTCGAGGACGAGGTAGAGGAACGTGCCAACCGGGAAAGTGAAGTGGTTCGACGCCGAGAAGGGCTTCGGATTTCTGACCTCCGACGACGGGCAGGAGGTGTTCCTGCACTCCTCGGCGCTGCCCGCCGGCGTCTCGAACGTGAAGACCGGCACCCGCATGGAGTACGGCATCGCCGACGGCCGCCGCGGCAAGCAGGCGCTGTCGGTGCGCATCCTGGACGAAGGTCCCTCGGTGGTGCGCGCCACCCGCAAGCCTGCTGAGGAGATGGCCTCGGTGGTCCAGGATCTGGTCAACCTCCTGGACTCCACCACCGGAGGCCTCCGCAAGGGGCGCTACCCGCAGTCCGCCCAGTCGAAGAAGATCGCCGCGCTGCTCCGGCGCGTGGCCGACGACTTCGACGCCTGATCCGCCCGTCTACCCCATTCCGGAGGTCATCATGCCGAAGAAGGATGCCGTGCTCAGCGAGGCCGTCGACCTCGCCCGCGAGGCCCTGCGCGAGATCGCCCCGGATGAGCAGGTCGGTGAGCATCTCTCCGTCACCGCGGAGGAGGACCGGCTGCACACCCATCGCTTCGCCGCCGACCGCCCCGGCTACCACGGCTGGCAGTGGTACGTGACCGTGGCCCGCGCCCCGCGGGCGAAGAAGGTCACCGTCTGCGAGCTGGGGCTGCTCCCCGGTGATGATGCGCTGCTCGCGCCGGCGTGGGTCCCGTGGGCGGAGCGTATGGATGAGCAGGAGAAGAAGGAGCTCGCCGCCGCGGAGGCGGCGGCCGCCGAATCCGCCGGAGGCTGATGCCCGCAGGCCCGGACGCGGGAGGGGCCCGGACGCCGTGTCGACACGGTGTCCGGGCCCCTCACGCGTGGGCAGACCGATCGTCCAGTGATCCCGGCGGCCCGGGGGCCTGCAGGGGAAAGCCGGATCGGGCGGGCGAGCCCATCCGGTGGACTCAGCCGGTGAGATGCTCCAGCACGTGGTCGATCGAGCGCAGCAGCTGAGAGACGTCGTCGGGCTCGATGGCCACGAAGGTGGCGATGCGCAGCTGGTTCCGCCCCAGCTTGCGGTAGGGCTCGACGTCGACCACGCCGTTGGCGCGCAGTGTCGCCGCGACCTCGGCGGCGTCCACCGAGTCGTCGAAGTCCACGGTGACGATGACGTTCGAGCGGTCTTCAGGCCGCTGGACGAACGGGGTCGCCAGGCTGTGGGCTTCCGCCCAGGAGTAGACCCGCTGGGCCGAGTCGGCGGTGCGGGTCGCGGCGAAGTCCAGGCCGCCGGCGCCGTTGAGCCAGTCGATCTGCTCGGCCAGCGTCACCAGGGTGGCCAGGGCGGGGGTGTTGTAGGTCTGGTCCTTGCGCGAGTTGTCGATCGCGGTGGTCAGGCTCAGGAAGTCCGGGATCCAGCGGTCGGCGGCGATCCGCTCGGCCCGCTCCAGGGCTGCGGGGGACATGATCGCCAGCCAGAGCCCTCCGTCGGAGGCGAAGTTCTTCTGTGGGCCGAAATAGTAGGCGTCCGTCTGGGCGACGTCCACGGCCAGTCCTCCGGCCGCCGACGTCCCGTCGACGAGGACCAGCGCGCCCTCGTCGGCGCCGGCGACACGACGCACCGGGGCGGCAACGCCGGTGGAGGTCTCGTTGTGCGGCCAGGCGTAGACGTCGACGCCGGCCTCGGCGGAGGGCTCCGGGCGGGTGCCCGGCTCCGCGGTGAGGATCGAGGAGGCCCCCAGGTGCGGGGCCTTGTCGGTGGCCTTGGCGAACTTGGCGCCGAACTCGCCGAAGGACAGGTGCTGGGCGCGGGTCTCCACGAGGCCGAAGCTCGCCACGTCCCAGAAGGCCGTGGATCCGCCGAGGCCGAGGATCACTTCGTACCCCTGAGGCACCTGGAAGAGCTGGGAGACGCCCTCCCGGAGCCGGCCCACCAGGTTCTTCACCGGGGCCTGGCGGTGGGAGGTGCCCAGCAGGTCGCGGCCAGCCGCGGTGAGCGCCGCGATCTGCTCGGGCCGGACCTTCGAGGGTCCGGCGCCGAATCGGCCGTCGGCGGGGAGCAGCTCGGCGGGGATGGTCACGCGGTCAGCGGACATGGAGGATCTCCTCGACTTCTCGGACGCATGGCGGCTGCGACGCGGCGACTGTGACAGGGGCGGACAGGACCATGTCGTCGACACCTGTGACAGGGGCAGCCACTATGCTGGGGTGGTGTGGGGACGCCGAGCATCACGTTACCAAGTGCGGAGGCCTCCCCTGCGGCCGGGCAGAGGAAAGAGAGTCATCGTTGACGGATCTCATCGACACCACTGAGATGTACCTTCGCACCATCCTGGACCTGGAGGAGGAGGGCATCGTTCCGCTGCGGGCGCGCATCGCCGAGCGGCTCGAGCACTCAGGGCCCACGGTCTCGCAGACGGTGGCCCGGCTGGAGCGGGACGGGCTCCTGGTGCTCGCGGAGGACCGTCATCTGGAGCTGACAGAGGCCGGCCGGGAGCTGGCCGTGCAGGTCATGCGCAAGCACCGTCTGGCCGAGCGTCTCCTCTCCGACGTCATCGGCCTGGACTGGCCCTACATCCATGAGGAGGCCTGCCGCTGGGAGCACGTGATGAGTGAGCGTGTGGAGCGGCGCCTGGTGGAGATCCTCGATGACCCCGTCGAGTCCCCCTATGGGAACCCGATCCCCGGGCTGGAGAAGCTGGGGGTCGCGGGCCGGGCCGCGTCCGCCCAGGGCCTGGTGACGTTGAGGCGTGCCGCGGAGGACCGTGTGGCGGACGGGGAGGCCCCCTCGTCCTGGAGGGTCCAACGCCTGGCAGAGTCCATCCAGGTGGAGCCTGAGGTCCTCGAGCAGCTGCTCGAGGCCGGGCTGCGCCCCGGAGCTGCGGTCGATGTGGGGGAGGTGGACCAGGCCTATGTGACGCTGACGGTGTCTCACGACGACGTGGACGCCCTCGAGGTGGAGATACCCCTCGAGGTCGCCCAGCACATCTTCGTGGTCGCCCGCTGAAGCCTTCTGAGCCCCCGGACGACGACTCTCATCACGAGAGTGTCACGCGCCATGGGGCGAATATGTCACGGACTGTGACCATTCGTCCCCGCCGACCCAGGAGGCCTTCGGCATCCATCTGACCTGCAGTGATCCTCCGGCGGTGGGGGCGGAGGAGGGGGTGGACGTGTGGTCGAGTCGTGATCTTCGCGGGGGTCGTCGTGACCTGAGCGTGACATTCGCGCCGAACTGTTATAGCGTCGGGGTGTGCCCGGGCGGCTGTCCGAATGCCCGGTGCGCCTCAGGTCGGTCTTGCTTCTCTGCCGCCGACCGGAGCCGTTCGACAACTACCGCATGGCAGAGGGCGGGGCACGCGGTCATGCATGGACCTGGAGTTGGAAGCTTCCCGGGCTTCGTGCTCCACGCAGGCAGGCCCCGCCGACACAGGGAGAGGTTTTCATCAAAGTGACTGACAACATGACGATCGTCTCGCGCCGTGACCGGCGCCATCAGGCGTCTCTGGCGCGTGCTGTGGTCCACAACGCCGGCACTCTCGGCCGTGGCGCAGCAGTTGCCGTCGCAGCCACCGGCCTCGTGGTCTCCACGGGTGCCGCCGCCAATGCAGGTGTGGGCTCCGCCTCGGTGAACGACGGCCGTGAGGTCACCACGCTGCAGGTGTCCCAGTCGGATCTGACCGTGGAGCGTGCCAGCAACAACACGGCCGTCACGGTCACCGCGTCGCCGAGCGTCGACCTGACGTTCGACCGCCCGTCGGTGGGCTCGGAGAGCGCTCCGGAGCCGACGCCCGAGCCTGAGACCGAGACTCAGTCCGTGGCGCTGAGCCACACGCTCCACGACTACCTGCCGGGCACCCGCGGCCTGGTCGAGCAGCTTGCTGAGCTGGAGGGCGTCTCGGCTGAGGCCCTCTTCGAGCAGCTCTTCGCCGACGGCACCTTCGTCGACGAGAACGGCGTGCTGGACCACGGCGCCCTCGCGGCCCGCGTCGCCGAGCTGAGCCCGCAGCAGGCTGAGGAGCCCGCGCAGCAGGAGACTCAGCAGCAGGCCCCGCAGCAGGAAGCGCCCCAGCAGGAGACCCAGCAGCAGGAGGCTCCCCAGCAGGAGGAGAGCCAGGAGCAGGCTCAGACCGAGTCGCAGGAGTCCTCCCAGGAGGCGAGTGCCGAGGTCGAGTTGGCCTCGGCTCAGGAGGAGGCTCCGCAGGAGCAGTCCTCCGGCTCGCTGGGCGGCGTCGTCTCCGCGGCGTACTCCGGAGTCGGCACCCCCTACGTGTGGGGCGGCAAGGGCCCGGGCGGCTGGGACTGCTCCGGCTTCGTGTCCTGGGCCTATGCCCAGGCCGGCTACAGCATCCCGTCCAGCACTGCGGCGATCCGGGGTTCGGGCCAGTTCCGTTCCACCGACAACCCGCAGCCGGGTGACCTGGTCATCCAGAACGGCGGCAGCCACGTGGCCATCTACGTCGGCAACGGCCAGTTCATCGGTGCCCAGAACCCGAACTCCGGCACGCTGCTCTACAGCTACGAGACTCGCCCGGGCAACTCGCACGTGGGGTACCTGACCCTGCGCTGATCCCGGACGATCCGCACACGAGCCGCGGCCGCGCCCCGAGTCTTATCGGAGCGCGGCCGCGGCTCGTTCTGTCTCCTGACGCCTCCGAGGTCGAACGGCAGGCTCTGCAGGCCCATGGCGCGCTGACCGGGTGTGATCTGTGTCATGTGGTGCCATCTCAGCGCTTCAGCGTCTATATTGAGGGCTGTACAGGCGCGGAACGGCGCCGCCCGGCGCCGAACCGTACTGCCATGAGAGGTACGGAGGGTTCGCGATGCGCACACTGGTGCTCAACGCCGGCTACGAGCCGCTGAGCGTCGTGTCCTCCCGACGTGCCGCCGTGCTGGTGATGCACGGCAAGGCCAGCATTCTGGCGGAGGACGGCACACCGATCTCTTCGCCCTCCACTCTGATGCCCCGGCCGGCCGTGATCCTGCTGCACCGCTACGTCCGGGTGGTCCGACGTCGTCCCAGCTCGCCCTCGCGCCGCGGCGTCCTGCGCCGGGACCAACGCCGCTGCGCCTACTGCTCACGTCCTGCGGCGACGGTCGACCATGTGATTCCACGATCCCGAGGAGGGAACTCCACCTGGGAGAACCTCGTGGCCTGCTGCGGGCCCTGCAATGTCCGCAAGGGGGACAAGACGCTGGACGAGCTCGGCTGGTCGCTCGACACGACCCCTCAGCCGCCGCTGCACCATGCCTGGATGCCTCATGAGCTGGATGCGCCGCACGAGCTGTGGGTCCCCTTCCTGGACCATGCAGCCTGAGTCCGGTCCTGAGTCAGCGCCTTCGCCGGAGCCTCCCGACTCCTCTGCGCCGGGGGGCGAAGCGCCCGGCCCGTCCGTGGCGGCGGTGCTGCTGGCGGGCGGACGCGGAAGCCGCCTCGGCGGCGTCGAGAAGGGCCTGCTGACCCGCGACGGCGTTCCGCTGATCACCTGCTGGGCGGAGGCGCTGGGGCGGCGGGACATCCCTGCCGTGGTCGTCGGCACGCCGAGCCTGCGCCCTCACCTGCCTCCTGGGGTGCGGCTCACCCGAGAGGACCCGCCGTACTCCGGTCCCGCCGCGGCGGTGTGCGCCGGGGTCCGTGCGCTCGAGGCCGTCCCGTGGCCTCGGCATCTGCTGCTGCTCGCCGTCGACACGCTCGATCCCGATGCCGTGCTGGACTGGCTGCTCGCCCGGCTTCCGGATGACGGGGCGCTCATCCCCCGCGATGCCGAGGGGAGGGCGCAGATGCTCACCGCCGCGGTGGAGGCGGGCGCCCTGCGGCGTCGTGTGCTCTCCCTGGTGCCCGGGGAGGAGGTGGGGCGCCCGGTGCGCTGGCTGCTCGACGGGATCTCCTCCGGGAACCTGACGCCCGACGGCGGCGCCTCGGCTCCCGGGGAGGAGGGGGCGCCGGGCCCGAGGCTGCCTGACGGGTTGGGGGTCGACGTCGACACCGCGGCCGACGCCCTGCGTCACGGGGTCGAGGTTCCCCCGGAGCAGGATCCGCGCGACACGGGGCTGTGAGAAGCTGGGGCCATGGCAGAGCGATCCGAGCAGGAGATCACCCGGGAGTCGATCGACCAGTGGGTGCAGGAGCTGTCCCGCGAGCTGGAGATCGAAGGCGTCCCGATCGACGTCGACGCGGTCCTGCGCCTCGCGGGGGTCGCCGCCCACACCGTCGTGCGCCCCGCCGCCCCGGTGACCACCTTCCTCATCGGCTACGTCACCGGCCTCGCGGAGGCCTCCGGGCAGGCCGACTTCGAACGGGCCTCGCGCGCCGCCACCCGCGTGGCGGAGCGGCTGCTGGAGGGACGAGGCGGCGCCGGAGACTGATGAGCCTCACCACGTTGGCCGAGGCGCGTCGCTGCGCCGCGGACGCCGCCGCGCTGCTCCGCGGCCCCGCAGCCCAGGCGCCCATGCATGAATGTCTCGGGGCGATGCTCGCCGAGGACGTCCACGCACCACAGCCCATCCCGCACGCCACCACCTCCGCCATGGACGGCTGGGCCGTCCGCGGCGCCGGTCCGTGGCTCCTCATCCCGGAGGCTCCGGAGCCGCGCACGGGCCGCACCGCGCTCAGCCCTGCCGATCAGCGGCCCGCGCTGCGGGTGGGAGAAGCGGTGGCGGTGGTGACCGGGTCGCCGATACCTCGGGGCACCACCTCCGTGCTGCGCAGCGAGCACGGGAGCCTCCGCCCCGACGCCGGTGCGCCGGGCCGGGAGCTGCTGCACGCCCGCTCGGACACCGTCGACCTGGAGCCGGGCCGTCATCTGCGCCCCGCGGGCTCCGAGGCCGCTGCCGGAGACCTCCTCCTGCGGGCCGGTGCGACCGTGACCCCCGCCGTGGCGGCGATGGCCGCCGTTGCGGGGCATGACACCCTCCGCATCCACCCGAGGCCCCGGGTGCGTCTGATCTGCACGGGGGAGGAGGTCATCACCTCCGGGCTGCCCGGGCCCGGCCAGGTGCGCGACGCCTTCGAGATCTCCGTGCCTGCCGCCGTGGAGGCCATGGGCGGCGCGACGGAGGGCGTGGAGCGGGTGGGGGACGCCGTCGAGGCGCTGATCTCCTCCCTGCAGGAAGGGCTCGCGTCCCGAGCCGACCTGCTGCTGACCACCGGTGGCACCGCACGATCCGAGGCCGATGCGCTGCTGCCTGCCCTGCGGAGCCTCGGGGCCGAGCTGCTGGTGGACGGAGTGGACATGCGCCCCGGTCACCCCATGGTCCTCGCCCGCGTCGGGGGCAGTCTGGTTCTGGGTCTGCCGGGCAACCCACTGGCCGGACACGCGGCCCTGGCCGGCATCGGGCAGGTCATCCTCGACGTGCTCGCCGGCGCCGACCCCCGGGACGCGGTGGGGATGACGAAGACCATCGCCGTCGAGCCGCTGCCCGGCGCTCGCCGCGGTCAGCGGCTGCTTCCGGTGGAGAGGCGCAGCGCCGGCGTCGCGCCTGTGGGGCACGACAGCCCGCACATGATGCGCGGATTCGCCGTCGCCGCCGCCTTCGCGCTCGTCCCTCCTGAGGGGGTCGCCGCAGGGGAGACGGTGGAGGTGCTGCCCCTGGCGTGGCACGCTGGAGGCACACGGTCGACAGGCGGCCCGCGCGGACGAAGGAGCTCATCATGGGACGGCTGACCCAGAGACACCGCATCATGCGGGTGGGTCGCGACGGCGCGGTCCGCAGCCGCGGCGACGTCGTGGCCGTCGAGGAGCCGCTGGAGCTGCGCCTTGGCGGGGACTCGTTCACGGTGACCATGCGGACCCCCGGGCACGACTTCGAGCTGGCCGCCGGATTCCTCGTCTCCGAAGGTCTGGTGGCCGCTCCGGAGGAGGTGCGGGGCATGCGCTACTGCGCCGGCACCGACCCCGACGGGCTGCAGACCTACAACGTCGTCGACGTCACCCTCGACCCTCGCATCGCCCGGCTGTCCATCGGTCAGCACCGGCAGGTGCTGACCACCTCGGCCTGCGGGATCTGTGGGACCACCAGCATCGACGCCGTCGAGAAGGCGCTGCCCGCCGCCGCTGCGGAGGGCCCCCAGCTGAGCCTCACCGTGGAGGCGCTGCTCTCTCTTCCTGACTCCCTGCGGCAGCAGCAGAGGATCTTCGACCGCACCGGAGGCGTCCACGCCGCCGGGCTCTTCGACGGCGAGGGCGAGCTGCTGTGCCTCCGGGAGGACGTCGGGCGCCACAACGCGGTGGACAAAGTGGTCGGATGGGCGCTGACCGAGGGGCGTCTGCCGCTGACGGGCACCGCCCTGCAGGTCTCGGGCCGGGCGTCCTTCGAGCTCGTCCAGAAGGCCGCGCTGGCGGGCGTGGAGCTGCTCTCCGCCGTCGGGGCGCCGTCGTCGATGGCGGTGGACCTGGCCGAGCGTGCCGGCATCACGCTGGCCGGGTTCTCCCGGGGGGAGACCATCAACATCTACACCCATCCCGAACGTCTCAGCGACCTCGTCGCCACGCCGGCCTGACCAGGCGATCCTGCCGCCGAAGACACCCCTGTGAGGGGTGTCACAGGCCGGCTCAGGTCTGTCAGAATGGAGCCATGGGACTTATCAACGGACGCCGCAGCGGCTCCGAGCAGCGCACCGGCGAGGACGCCGAGGCCAAGGTCCACGGTCGCACCGTGGAGATCGAGGACATCGACGAGGACGACCTCACCGTCGGCACACCGAAGAAGACCGCGGCCGGACTGAAGGCGGTCGGCGTCTCCTTCGAACGCGGCTTCGGGCAGGGCGGCGTGAGCCGGACCCTGCGCTCCTATCTCCGCGTCAACCAGCCCGGCGGCGTCGACTGCCCGGGCTGTGCCTGGCCGGAATCGACCACCGGGCACCGGAAGAAGCTCGAGTTCTGTGAGAACGGAGCGAAGGCGCTGGCGGAGGAGAACACCCAGCGCGTGGTCACCCCGCAGTGGTGGGAGGACCACCCGATCGCGGAACTGGAGCAGCGCTCGGACTACTGGCTCGGCCAGGCCGGCCGCATCACCCACCCGATGATCATCCGACCGGGGGACACCCACTACACCCCGATCAGCTGGGACGAGGCCTTCGAGACCATCGGTGAGCACGTGCGGGCGACCACGCCGGACCGGTGCGCGTTCTACACCTCCGGGCGCACGGCCAACGAGACCGCCTTCATGTACCAGCTCATGGCCCGATCCCTGGGCACCAACAACCTGCCGGACTGCTCCAACATGTGTCACGAGTCCTCCGGCACGGCGCTGACCCCGACCATCGGCGTCGGCAAGGGCACCGTCACCCTCGAGGACGTCGAACATTCCGAGCTGGTCCTGGTGGTCGGGCAGAACCCGGGGTCCAACCACCCCCGCATGCTCGGCGCGCTGACCGAGGCGCGCAAGAACGGCGCGAAGGTCGTGGCGGTCAATCCGCTGCCCGAGGCCGGCCTGTTGAACTTCAAGGACCCGCAGACGCCGCGGGGCCTGGTGGGCCACGGAGACCGGGTCTCCGACGAGTACCTGCAGATCAAGGTCGGCGGTGACCAGGCGCTGTTCCAGGCGCTGGGCCACCTGCTGCTCGCCGCCGAGGAGGAGAACCCCGGCACCGTGCTGGACCAGGAGTTCCTGGACTCCCGCACCCGCGGCTTCGCGGAGTACCGGGCCGCCCGCGGCACCCTGGACTGGGACGAGATCGAGACGGCCACCGGTCTGCTCCGTGCGGAGATCGAGAAGGTCGCCGAGATGCTCATCGCCTCGAAGGCCACGGTGGTCTGCTGGGCCCTGGGACTGACCCAGCAGCCGCATTCGGTGGACACCATCCGCGAGATCATCAACGTGCTGCTCCTCCAGGGGAACTTCGGCAAGCCGGGGGCCGGCGCCTGCCCGGTCCGCGGGCACTCCAATGTGCAGGGGGACCGGACCTTCGGCATCTGGGAGAAGATGCCCGAGGACTTCCTGCAGAGGCTCGACGACGAGTTCGGCATCTCCTCGCCGCGGAAGCACGGGTACGACTCCACCGATGCGATGCAGGCGATGGCCGACGGCGACATCGACGTCTTCGTCTCGCTGGGCGGCAATCTGGCCCGCGCGAACTCCGACACCCGGATGATGGAGGCCGGCATGCGCCGGACGGGCCTGACGGTGCAGATCTCGACCAAGCCGAACCGCTCCCACGTGGTGCACGGCGAGACGGCGCTGATCCTGCCGACGCTGGGCCGCTCCGACCGCGACGACAAGCACCCGGGTGGCGCCCAGTTCCTCTCCGTGGAGAACTCGATGTCGATCATCAGCTCCACCCAGGGACGTCTGGAGCCCGTCTCCGACCAGCTGCTCGCAGAGCCGGTCATCATCTCTCGGATGGCGCGGGCGATGCTCGGCGACGACCACGTCGTCGACTGGAAGGCCATGGCCGAGGACTACGACGTCATCCGCGACCACGCCTCACGCGTGGTGACCGGCACAGAGGACTTCAACCGGCGCATCCGGGACAAGTACGGCTTCGTGCTCCCCAACGCCCCCCGCGACAGCAGGACCTTCGCGACGCCGGACGGCCGGGCGGCGTTCACCGTCTCCGAGCTGGAGTACCTGCAGGCGCCCGAGGGGCACCTGGTGCTGCAGACGATGCGCTCCCACGACCAGTACAACACCACCATCTACGGCCTCGACGACCGTTACCGCGGCATCTCCGAAGGGCGCCGGGTGATCCTGATCCATCCCGACGACCTCGCCACGCTGGGCTTCGCCGACCGCGCGCTGGTGGACGTGGTCTCGGTGTTCCGCGGCCGGGAGCTGCGGAGTGCACGGTACCGGCTGGTCTCCTATCCCACGGCGCGCGGCTGCGCGGCGGCCTACTATCCGGAGGCCAACGAGCTGGTGCACCGCGAACTGGTCGCCCGCGAGTCCAACACCCCCGGGTTCAAGGCGATGATGGTGCGTTTCGAGCCCCACGAGGAGAAGGCGGATCAGGAGAAAATGGCCGCCGCCGTCGACTCAGACGTGGTGATGGCGTAGGCTGAGGACCATGCGGGTGCCATGAGCCTCCGGATCCGGACTCTCCGGCGCCCGCTGATGATGTGCAGCAAGACTTGAGACAGTCCGTGGCCTTCATTGAACTCCGCGCCTGCCCGGCCTGGGCGGGGGCGGGAAAAGCATCGTGACATCGGTGCATCGTAGGAAAGTAAAGGGAAACACAATGGCCACTGGCACCGTGAAATGGTTCAACGCTGAGAAGGGCTACGGGTTCATCGCACCCGACGACGGCTCGGACGACGTCTTCGCGCACTTCAGCGCGATCCAGAGCTCCGGGTTCCGCACCCTCGAGGAGAACCAGAAGGTGGAGTTCGAGACGGCTCGCGGCCCCAAGGGCCTGCAGGCTGAGAACATCCGCCCGCTCTGATCCCCAGCTCTCTCTCCCGCCCGTGATGCGCTTCGCGTGTCGGCGGTGAGCAGAACCTGAACAGCACCGGCCCCTCAGCGTCGCCCCTGGCGATACTGAGGGGCCGGTGTCGTGGTGGCGGGACCTGTCGGCGGGCTGGACCCGCGAGATTTTCCGAGAGAGTTCCAATCCGAATCGTGGAGTGCGACGAACGTCACGTGCAAGCCAAAATCCTGACGTGATGAGCCGAGCCTCGAGGCTTGCCGAGCGTTCGACGCCTGAATGAGGAGACGACCATGCGCACTTCCACCTTCTTCGCTGTTCCTGCACTGGCCCTCGGCGGACTGGCGCTGACTGCGTCACCGGCCATGGCAGACAGTCACGACGACTCGTGGTCCGTCCAGACATCATTGGAGGAGCTGAACTCCAGCGGCACCACCGGCGAGGTGATGATCGACATCCATGGCCAGGAGGCGACGGTCACGATGAACGTCACCGGAGCAGCCGAGGAGTTCATGGACGGGCCCTTCCCGCATGCCCAGCACATCCACATCGGAGCCCAGGGCCTCTGCCCCGGCCCGGATGCTGACACCGACGGCGATGGGGTGGTGAGCACTCCCGAAGGGCATCACTTCTATGGAGACATCGGGACATCCCTGACCACGGAGGGAGACACCAGCCCGGATTCGGGGCTGGCGATCGACCGGTTCCCCGGAGGCTCGGAGTACTCCTATGAGCGGACCTTCGAACTCTCTGACGACACTCTCACCGCCGTCGAGGAGGGCACCGCCGTCGTCGTGGTCCATGGGGTGGACCCGGACCTGATGCCGGAGGAGGCGGCCCAGAAGCAGAGCGAGCTTGACCCCGAGCTTCCGCTGGCGGCGACGCTTCCGGCCGCCTGCGGGACGCTGAGCGCTTCGCAGATGGAGGAGATGCCTGACGGTGGTGCCGACACAGGTGCTCCGGTGCAGGCGGACAACGGCATGAACCTCGCACTCGGCGGCGGAGCGCTCGCATTGGCAGCGCTCGGTGGCGCGTGGGCCGTGCGACGCCACACTGCCCGCGCCTGACCAGCAGGGCTGACGAGATCATGTGGACGGCATGCCGCCCCCGTCGTGCTGGCGCATTCGCCGTCGCGACGGGGGCTGTCCTGTTCCTCTGTGGCTGTGCGGGCGCTCCGGAGCCGGACTACGCCTCGCCGGTCAGCGCTGAGCGCCCGTCGTCTGAGGCTCCTGCTGACGAGGCACCGTCCTCCGACCGACCTGACTCGGGGCTGGACCCAGTGCGTACTGAGAGCGGACCGCCGGTGAGTGTCGCTGAGGAGATGGCACCGGCTGAGCCGACCTCGGTAGAGGTGCCTGCTATCGGCGTCGTCTCTGAGCTTGTGCACCTGGGGCTGCAGGACGACGGCGCCATCGAGGTCCCTCCGTACGGTGGTGGCTCTCCGGCCGGCTGGTACCGGCACGGACCCACGCCAGGTGAGATCGGCCCCGCCGTGATCCTCGGTCATCGCAACGCGTCGGAAGGAGGCCCCGGGATATTCGCTGAGCTTCCGACCATGGAGGTCGGCGACACCATCGCGGTGACCCGGGACGATGGGACTCTCGCGGAGTTCGTCGTGTATCGGACCGACCGTTTCCCCCAGGAGGAGTTCCCCACGCTCGACGTCTACGGAAACACCGTCGGGCCTGAACTGCGCCTCATCACGTGTGACGGGCTCAACCGGGACACAGGAGTCCTGGAGGACAACTTCATCGTCTACGCAGAGCTCAAGGACTGAGCCTGCGCCCAGCGATGCAGGAGCATGCGCGGCCCCTCACGACGCGCTCTCACCTGTGCCGTCGATGTGCACCTGGACATCATGTCTGCCTCACCAGATCTGGTGCGGCAGACATGATGTCCCGGTGCAGCCCGGTCAGCGGCTGCGTGCGGCATCGCCGCGCAGCATCACGAACACCGTGACGGCGGCGAAGACGACGATGGCCACCGCGATCGCGCTGGTCAGGTGCACGCCCGAGACGAAGGCCTCCCGGGCGGCGTCCATCAGCGCAGTCCCGGCGGAACCGCTGAGCCGTTCCGAGGCCGCGTGGGCGGCTCCCAGCGTCTGGGAGGCCTGCTCCATCGCGGAGGCGGGCACACCCTCGACGGCGTCGATGCCGCTGCGGTAACCGGCGGCCAGGATGCTGCCCAGCACGGCGACGCCGAGCGCGCCGCCCAGTTCGTAGGCGGTCTCCGAGACCGCTGAGGCGGCGCCGGCCCGGTCCGCGGGCGCGGAGGTGAGCACGGCGTCATTGGTCATGGTCTCCGCCATGCCCACACCCAGGCCGATCAGGAAGAATGCGGCCATCACGAACGCCCAGCCGGCCTCCACCGGTGCCAGGATCAGCACCGCGTAGCCGGCGGCGGCGATCAGGATTCCGCCGACGATCACCGCCCGCAGCGAGGTGGCGCGGGCGATCGGGATCACCAGGAAGCTGGCCGCCACAGAGATGACCAGTCCGGGGACCAACATCAGCGAGGCATGGAGCGGGGACATCCCGTAGCCGAGCTGCAGCAGCTGGGGGAGGAAGAACATCGAGCCGACCATGGCGAACACCAGCATGAAGTTCGCACTCACCCCGGCCCGGAAGCGCGGCATCGCGAACAGACGCAGGTCCAGCAGCGGGTGCTCCAGGCTTCGCTGACGGCGGACGAAGAGCGCCAGCAGGGCGACGCCGACGAGCAGCGCAGCCACGGGCAGCACCTCGAGGTAGCCCTCGACGAGCTTCTTGATGCCGTAGACGGCGGTGATCATGCCTGTCAGGGAGAGCAGCACGCTGAACAGGTCGAGCCGGCCCGGATGGGGGTCTCGGGACTCGGTGACCAGGAACGGCATGGCGATCAGGATCACCACGACCACCGGCAGGTTGATCAGGAACACCGATCCCCAGAAGAAGTGCTCCAGCAGGGCACCGCCGATGATGGGGCCGAGGGCGGCCCCGGCGGAAAACGCGGAGGCCCAGATGGCGATCGCCAGGGTCCGCTGGCGGGGATTCGGGAACAGGTTCCGGATCAGGGACAGCGTCGAGGGCATCAGGGTGGCTCCCGCCAGCCCCAGCAGCGCCCGGGCGGCGATCAGCATCTCGGCGCTGACGCTGAACGCGGCGATGGCAGAAGCCACACCGAAGCCAGCCGTCCCGATCATCAGGAGCCGGCGTCGGCCGATCCGGTCACCCACGGATCCCATGGTGATGAGCAGTCCCGCCAGCATGAACGCGTAGATGTCGACGATCCACAGCAGCTGGCCGCTGGTGGGCGCCAGGTCCTCGCTGAGATGCGGGACGGCGAAGCCGAGCACGGTCATGTCGACGGCGATGAGCACCACGGGGAGCACCAGGGTGGCCAAGCCCAGCCACTGGCGGGCGCCGGCACGCGGTGTCGAGGGGGATGCATAGTGCGGAGTCTGGATGCTCGCGGTCTGAGGCGAGGACATCGTCCCACATACCTTTCGATCGCTGCGCGGGACGGCGGGGCGCAGCGGGATCTTCTTCTGGAAGACGGGCCGCCTGGGGCAGATCGGCGGCATCAGAACGTGGCCGTCCTTCCGGGTCGTGGTGACCCGACGTCGACCATCGTAGCACGAAACATTACAGATGTAATGTTTGCTTCGTCGCCTCACTGTTGACGTTGACGCGACGTCAACCTCTAGCGTGGGACCCATGGACAGCAGAACCCATGAATGGGACATCCAGGAGCTCTGCCGACGGGCCGGAGTGAGCAGCCGTACGCTGCGGCACTACGACGCCGTCGGGCTCCTGGAGCCCACCCGCACCGGACTCGACGGCCGACGGCACTATGACGCCGACGCCGTCGCGCGCCTCCAGCAGATCCTCGTCCTCCGGGACCTGGGGATGCCGCTCCTGGAGATCCGGGAGGTCCTGGCGCAGCCCGGAACGGAGGTCCACAGGCTCGAGCGGCTCGTCGAGCGGCTCCAAGCTGAACAGCACAGGCTCGGCGCGCAGATCCACGCCGTGCGACACACGCTTCAGGCCCGCAGGGACGGGCGCTCCCCGACGATGGAGGTGATGATGGACGGTTTCGACGCACAGCACAAGGAGGAGGTCATCGAGCGCTGGGGTGAGGAGTCCTACCAGCGCAGCATCGCCTGGTGGACCTCCAAGACTTACCAGGAGCAGCTGAAGCTCAGGCGCGAAGCCGAAGACCTCATCGCCCGCTGGCAGCAGGCTGCCGCCGAGGACGGCGACCCCCGCGGCGAGCTCGGTCAGGCGCTGGCCGCCGAGCAGATCCTCTGGCTGCGCCAGATGCCCGGCACCCCCATGGAGTCCGAGGAGCAGGCAGGCCGGCGTCGCTACGTGGAATGCCTGGCCCACATGTACGTGGACGACGAGCGCTTCGCCGCCACCTACGGAGGCCAGCGCGGAGCCAGGTTCGTCCGGGATACGTTGCTCGCCCACCTGGAGGAGCGGCCGCAGCTCTGATCGGAGTGCGGCAGGCGGTCCTCACGGGCAGCGGGTTCTTCGCAAGAGAGGGCACACTGATCCAATCCAGAGTCCGCATGGCGCCGAACCCCTTCGTGACGGCCCGTGCCGAACGGTCGGGTCGCGGCGTCGGGGATGTCCCTCGGCGAGACGCACGACGACGAGGAGATCAGTCATGAAGACTCAGACGAAGTCCACCGCCTCCGCCATCCTGGGGATCGGGGTGATCTCCCTGCTCGGGCTCACCGCCTGCGCCGATGACACGGCTGAGGACGAAGCCCCGGCGGAAGGGCAGGAGGAGATGACTCAGGACGACGGCGCCACGGAGACAGACGAGGACATGGACGACGACGCCGCGGCCCAGGATGACGCGGACATGGAGGAAGGTATGGACCCGGCGGCCGATCTGGTCGGTGCCGCCTGTGGGGACTACGCCGAACAGGTGCCCGATGGGGACGGTTCGGTCGAAGGCATGGCCCAGGACCCGGTGGCCACCGCGGCCTCCAACAACCCGATGCTCACCACGCTGACCGCGGCGGTCTCCGGCGAGCTGAACCCTGACGTCGACCTGGTCGACACCCTCAACGGTGACGAGTTCACGGTCCTGGCCCCTGTCGACGATGCCTTCGCCGACGTGCCGGAAGACGACCTGAACGCGCTGGCTGAGGATGCCGACGCGCTGACCTCGGTGCTCACGTACCACGTGATCCCCGGTCAGCTGAGCCCCGATGAGATCGCCGGTGAGCACGAGACCGTCAACGGCGACACGGTGGAGATCACCGGAGAGGGCGACGAGCTGATGTTCGACGAGGCCGGGTTGGTCTGCGGCGGAGTGCAGACTGCCAACGCCACGGTCTACATGATCGACGGGGTGCTCATGCCTGAGATGGCGGAGCAGTGAGGGCGAATCACCGAGAGATCCTCTGAGGTTTCTCAGCTCCGACGTCGTTGCGGCGCTCGGGCAGGTGGCTCCGCGGGGTGCCTGCCCGAGCGCCGTCGTCGTCAGGGGCTCGTGGTGGCCGGATCCTGGTGGCGCTCGCTCCGGGTTCGGTGCGGCAGTTCCTGTCCCTTCTGTGACCTGGCATGATGGTGGCATGACCAATCCTGAACGGACCCGCGGGGGAGAAGGCGTGAACCCGCCTGCTTCCCTGGGCGGTCCTGACCCGTGCGGGGAACTGCTGGTCCGCACGGCGAGCGGAGACGCTCAGGCGTTCGAAGAGCTCTTCCGGGGCCAAGGCTCCGTGCTCCTGGCCGTCATCCTGCGGATCGTGCGCAGCCGAGCTCTGGCCGAGGAGATCCTCCAGGATGTCTTCGCCGAAGTGTGGGAGGACTGCTCCCGCTTCGACCCCGGCCGGGGCAGCGGCCGCGCCTGGCTCATCACCGTCAGCCGCCGCCGGGCCATCGACAGAGTGCGCTCGGTCAGCGCACAGCGGGAGCGTGACACCGCGCATGGGGAGCGGCAGCTGCGGCAGGAGTCCCCGGACGTGCAGTACGAGGCGCTGGAGAACATCGAGTCGGCCCGTGCGGCCCGGGCTGTGCAGGGACTGCCGGAGGACCAGGCGCGTGCGATCGCCCTCGCCTACTATCACGGCATGACGCATGTCGAGATCGCCGATCATCTCGATGTCCCTCTGGGAACGGTGAAGACGAGGATCAGAGACGGCATGCGACGGCTGAGGACTTCACTGGGGGTGACCGATGCACACTGATCGAGAGTATCTCGCCGCAGGATATGTGATCGGCGGCCTGAGTGCCGACGAGGCGGCTGAGGCTGAGCGGCTCCTCCACGAGGACGCGGAGTTCGCCCGTGAGGTGGCGGATTTCGAGGAGACTATGGCGTTGGTCGCCGCCGATGACGAGCCGATGGCGCCCTCCGAGGAGGCGGCCCAGGCCATCCTGTCCATCCCCCGGCAGAACATCCTCGCCGCCTCCGGCGAGCCCGTCCGCGGCTCTGCGCCGGAGAGGGGGCCCGTGACAGGCCCCGGCCGCCAAGTCCGGCGAAACCGTCCGGCGCTGTATTTCGCCCTGGCGGCCTCGTTCCTCCTGCTTCTCTGTGCGGTCCTGGGAGGGGTGGCGCTGCGCGCCCAGGCGGAGAACGAGCAGCTGCGCGAGACCGTCGCGGGCCTCGATGCGGAGCAGCAGGAGGTCCAGCGACTCCTGGGAGCTCCGGACCTGGCGGCCCAGCACGTCGAGGTGGGCGACGGCTCCAGCGTGACCGTGTCCTACTCCGTCACCGAGCAGCTGATACTGGTCACTCCGCATGACATGGAGGGCCCTGAAGAAGGCCAGGATCTGCAGATGTGGATCATCGACCAGGACGGAGCACACGACGCCGGACTGATGACCGCCGAAGGGCCTGCCGTCGTGACGGGGCCGTCCTTCTCCGCCGACGCTGCCGTCGGGATCACCGTCGAGCCCGAAGGAGGATCGGAGGAGCCGACATCAGAGCCGCTGGTCGTCGCGGAGCTCTGACAGCCTGACCGACTGAGTCATCGAAGGACGGCGCGTCCCATCCGGTCCGCGATCGGCTCCGAATGCAGGTCATGACATCGCACCAGTGGAGAAGGATCGCCGCGTACAGGCGGCATGCGGCCGCAGGCGTGCTCGCCGCCGCCGTCCTCCTCGGCGTCGCCGACGTGATCGCCCGAGCCTTTCGCCCGGCCGCCTCGCCCCTCGTCGCCCTCGGATCCACTGTCATCGAGTTCGCACCCCCAGCGCTCCAGGAGACGGCGATCGCGGTGCTGGGGCCGTGGAACAAGCCTGTGCTGTTCCTGGTCATGGGGCTGGGCGGCGTGGTGATGGCCGCAGGCATCGGTGCTCTCGGGCGGCGCCTCCCGAGAGTCGCCTCCACGATCTTCCTCGCGGTGGCGGCGCTCCTGTCTGCCGCGGTGGTACGTCGGCCCGAGACCGCCGCGGCGGATCTCATCCCCTCCGCCCTGGCGATCGTCGCGGGTCTGGCGGTCCTGTTCGGGCTCTGGCGGCTCGCGGGGGTGGGGGTCGCTGCAGGATCTGGGCAGGGGCCGGCGCGCCGGAGGGCTGAGAGCGACGCACAGTGGGAGGGGGCGGCGGAGCGCGATCCCGTCCGGCGCCCTGCTTCGCGACGCGCCTTCCTGGCAGCGGCCTCCGGGACCGCTGCTCTGGCGGTCGCCTGCTTCGCTGTCGGGCGTTCGATCGGAGCCTTCGGCCGGCAGGCGGGGGAGCGGCTTGTCGAACTGGTGCTGCCGCGACCGGCTCGTGGCGCGTCACCGGTGCCTGCGGCGGCCTCGGTCGACGTGGCGGGGGTCCCTCCGTTCATCACACCGAACGATGACTTCTACCGCATCGACACCGCCTTGGTGGTTCCGGAGCTGGAGCCGGGTGAATGGACTCTGCGGATCACCGGCATGGTGGAGGAAGAGGTCAGCATCGACATGAGCGAGCTGCTGGGACTCCCGCTCGAGGAGCATCATGTGACCTTGACCTGTGTCTCCAATCCTGTCGGCGGAGATCTGCTCGGTACTGCCACGTGGCTGGGATATCCGGTGCGGGAGCTGTTGGCTCGGGCGCGGCCCCTGCCTCATGCGGACATGGTGCTCTCCCGGTCTGTGGACGGCTTCACCGCCTCGACTCCGCTGGAGGTGCTCACGGACGCGCGCGCCTCGCTGCTGGCCGTTGGCATGAACGGTGAGCCTCTGCCCCGGCAGCATGGGTATCCGGCCCGGCTGGTCGTCCCGGGCCTCTATGGGTACGTCTCGGCGACCAAGTGGGTCGTGGAGCTTCACGTGACACGCTTCGACCAGGACACGGCCTACTGGACCGACCGTGGGTGGGACGAGAGGGGACCGGTCCTGGTCGCCTCGCGCATCGACGTGCCGCGCCCCCTGGCGACGGTGCCCCGGGACGGGGCCGTCGTCGCCGGCACGGCCTGGGCCCAGCATGACGGGATCGCCGCCGTCGAGGTCATGGTCGATGACGGGGACTGGCAGGAGGCCCAGCTGGCCGCCGAAGTCACCGCGGACACCTGGAGGCAGTGGCGGCTGTCCCTCGACGGGCTGGAACCTGGTCGGCATGCCGTGACCGTCAGGGCGGTCACGGCATCCGGGACGGTCCAGACGGGGGCGCGACGAGACCCGATTCCGAACGCGGCCACGGGGCATCACCGCATCGAGTTTCAGGTCGAATGAGCCCTGGTGCCGCAGCGCCCTGACCGCACGGCACGGCGCGTCCTCGCCGCGATGTACGGTGGTCTCACAGCGGCCTGAGGAGGGAGCCCATGGCGGTCACACTGCGCGACGTCGCCCAGCGCGCCGGAGTCTCGATCAAGACGGTCTCCAATGTGGTGCACAAACGCCAGTATGTGAAGGACTCCACCCGGGATATCGTCCAGGCGGCCATCGACGAGCTCGGATACCGGCCGAACCTGTCGGCGCGGAGCCTGCGCAGCGGTCGGTCCGGGGTCATCGGCCTGGCGCTGCCGGAGGTGCGGCTGCCCTATTTCGCGGAGCTGGCGGACTCCGTGATCACCGAGGCCAAGCAGCGCGGCCACACCGTGCTGATCGAGCAGACGGGAGCCGAGCCGGCGGCGGAGCGGGAGCTGCTGCGCAGTCCGCGCCTGCAGCTGACCGACGGCCTGATCTTCTCGCCGCTGGCACTCTCTCAGTCCGACGTGGGTCTGCTGGAGGTGGACTATCCGTTGGTCACGCTGGGGGAGCGGATCTTCGACGGCCCGTGCGACCACGTGGTGATGGACAATGTCGCCGCAGCCCGCGCCGCCACCGAGCATCTCCTCGAGGCCGGGTGCCGGAGGATCGCCGTCATCGGCGCCCATGAGGGAGAGGATCAGGGGTCGGCCGCCCTGCGGCTTCGGGGACACCAGGAGGCGCTCGACGCCGCCGGGATGCCGCGCGACGACCGCCTGGTGGGCTATGTGGGCCTGTGGCATCGCCAGGACGGCGCCGACGCCATGCGCAGGCTGCTCGCCTCCGGGGTCGAGGTGGACGGCGTCTTCGGCATGAACGACACGCTCGCGCTGGGAGCTCTGCGCGCCCTGCAGGATGCGGGCCTCGCGGTGCCTGAGGGCGTGAAGGTCATCGGCTTCGACGACCTCGAGGAGACCCGATACACCTCGCCCACGCTGTCCTCCGTGGACCCGGGGCGCATGGAGATCGCCCGGACGGCGGTGCGGGTGCTGGTGGAGCGGATCGAGGAGCGGCTGGCCGGGGAGACGCCGGCGCCGAGGCGTCAGTACACCACCAGCTATCGGGTGGTCCCGCGAGAGTCCACCGCCGGCTGAGCGCTGGAGCGGGACTGAGGCCGGTCCCTGACCCGGCCGGTGACCTGGGGCTACGGATCGCCTGTTGACACCCTGCGTGACGCACGCCACAATTACAGCGTTGGAATAATGTTACAACGTTGGAATCTCGCGTGAGCTTCGAGGGAGAGGGGCGCAGATGAGGCACAGAGTCATCAGGACGGCGGGGGTGATCGCCTGTCTGGCCGCGGCCGCCGGGGGCTTGGCCGGCTGCGGACGGGGAGGTGACCCGGACACGCTGACCTTCATGTTCCGCGGCAGCCCCGCCGAGGAGGAGGCCTACACGGCAGCGATCGAGCAGTTCGAGGAGGACACCGGGGTCACCGTGGACATCATCATGACCACGGCCGACGAATATGCGACCAAGCTCCGTGCCGCGATCGTCGGCGGTCAGATCCCCGACGTCTTCTACTTCGACCCCGGCAGCGTGGAGTCCTATGTCAACTCCGGGGTCATCCAGGACATCTCCGGCTACATCGAGGACTCCGACGTCGTCGACCTCGATGAGATGTGGGCCTACGGCGTCGACTCCTACCGCTTCGACGGTGAGCAGCTCGGCCAGGGGCCGCTCTACGCCCTGCCCAAGGACGTGGGGCCGTTCTCCTTCGGGTACAACGCCACCATGCTGGACGAGGCCGGGATCGAACGGCCCGACCCGGATGATCCCTACACCTGGGACGAATGGCTCGAGGTCCTCGAGGAGGTCACCCAGGACCTCGACGGAGACGGGGGCCCGGATCAGTGGGGGACGGGGCTGAACGTCGTCTGGAACCTGCAGGCCTTCGTGTGGTCCAACGGCGGAGACTGGCTCGACGAGGACGCCGCCGAGGTCACCGTCGACACCCCGGAGTTCGCCGAGGCGCTGCAGTTCTTCGCCGACCTCGACACCGTCCACGGCGTCACCCCCTCCATCGCGGAGGCTCAGACGCTGGACACCTACCAGCGGTGGATGCAGGGGCAGATCGCCTTCTTTCCGATCGCTCCCTGGGACGTGCCCATCTATCAGGACCTCGACTTCGAGTGGGACCTGATGCCGTACCCGGTCGGGCGCACCGGGGAGTCCGCCAGCTGGATCGGCACCCTGGGCATTGGGGTCTCCGCAGCCACCGAGAACCCCGAGGCCGCCGCCGAGCTGGTCGCTTACCTCTCCGGCGACCCGGACACCCAGCGGCACCTGGTGGAGGCCGGCATCCAGATCCCCAACCTGGTGGACATGGCCTATGAGTATGCCGAGGACGACTCCACGCCGCCGCAGAATAAGGAGGAGTTCCTCCGAGTGGTGGAGGACTACGGCCGGGCCCTGCCGCCGACCTTCACCTACAACCCGCAGTGGTACGACGAGCTCTACACCAACATCCAGCCCGTCCTCGAAGGGCGCATGACCGCCGAGGAATACCTGGCCCAGGCCGAACCGAGGATGCAGGACTTCCTCGACATGGCCAACGAGCAGGCCGAGATGAGCAGGGGGACCGAATGACCGCCACCATCGCACCGCCGCAGCCCCCTGGGCCGCCGCCCGCCCCGCCGCGGCCCTCCCGCCGCGACCGCTCCGCCAGAGCCCGCAGCAACAGGCTGCACCGCAGCGAGCATCGCACGGCCGCGCTGTTCATCGCCCTGCCCGTGCTGGGCTTCGCACTGTTCGTGCTCTACCCGATCGGCTTCGCCGTCGTCACCTCTTTCACGGCCTGGAACGGCATCACTTCGCCGGTGTTCACCGGGCTCGACAATTACGTGCGGATGATCGGCGACCAATACTTCTGGAAGTCCCTGGGCAACACCGTCTACATGATGATGGCCATCCCGGTGGGGCTGCTGCTCTCCCTGGTGCTGGCCCTGGCCATGAATCGACGGATGCGTGGCACCACGTTCTTCCGCACCATCTACTACATCCCGGTGATCTCCTCCATCGCCGCCATCGCCATCCTGTGGCAGTGGGCCTACAACGGTGACTTCGGTCTGATCAACCAGGCCCTGGGCATGGTGGGCATCGACGGCCCCAACTGGCTGCAGAATCCCGCGACCTCCAAGCTGGCGATCATGATCATGGCCGTCTGGAAGGGCCTGGGCTTCTCCATGCTGCTCTACCTCGCGGCCCTGCAGTCCGTGCCGCGGCAGCTCTATGAGGCCGCCGCGATCGACGGCGCCTCCACGCTCCAGCAGTTCTGGGCCATCACCGTGCCGATGCTGCGCCCGGTGACCTTCTTCCTGGTGGTCACCAACATCATCGGCGGGGCGCAGATCTTCGTGGAGATCAACATCATGACCCCCGACGGCGGCCCGGAGTTCTCCACCGCCACGATCGTCTGGTACATCTGGCGCCAAGCCTTCGAGTACCTCAACATGGGCTACGCCACCGCGATCTCGCTCATGCTCGGGCTTCTGGTGTTCGTCGTGACGGCGCTCCAGTTCGCCATGAACCGTCGGAACCACTTCTCCATTGATTGAGGCGACCACGATGAGCACACCTGCACCTCAGAGCCCTCCACGCGCCGCCGTCGCTGCGGCCGCCGCCCCCGCCACCGCGGCCGGGCCGAAGCCCATGCCGGCGACCCGGGTCAGCACCGGCCGGCGTGCCCCGGCCGGCCCGCCGCTGACCCGACGCCAGAAGATCGGGAACTGGATCGTCGGGGCCATCCTCTCGCTGGGCGGGATCACCATGATCGCCCCGCTGGTCTGGATGTTCTCCACCTCGCTGAAGACCCGTGAGGCGGTGTTCGCCCTGCCCCCGGAGTGGATCCCCTCCCCGGCCCAATGGGAGAACTACCTGCGCGTCTGGGACGCCGGCCCCCTGCTGTCCGGCATCATGAACAGCGTGGTCGTCGCCGTCAGCGTGACCGTCGTCGGGGGAGCGGCCTCCGCGGTGGCGGCCTACGCCTTCGCGAAGATGCGCCTGCCCTTCAAGGGGGTCATCTTCCTCAGCCTGCTGGCCGCCATCATGATCCCGTTCCCCACGCTGATGATCCCGCAGTTCCAGATGTTCGCCTTCGCCGGACTCGTGGACACGCTGTGGCCGCTGATCCTGCCGGCGATCTTCGGCAACATCATCATGGTGTTCTTCCTGCGCCAGTACCTGGACTCCGTGCCGGACGCCATCATCGAGGCGGCGAAGATCGACGGCGCCGGGCACTTCCAGATCTTCTGGCGGCTGATCTTCCCGATCATCCGCCCGGCGATCGCCGCCCAGTTCATCCTGTGGTTCATGGCCGTCTGGAACGACTATCTGGCCCCCATCATCTACCTGAACTCGCCGGAGGTGCAGACCCTGCAGCTGGTGATCGCGCGGTTCAACGCCACCTATGCGAGCCAGACGGACTACCCGCTGATCATGGCGGCCTCCTGCATCGCGCTGGTGCCGGTGCTGACGGTGTTCGTCATCTTCCAGCGGCAGATCATCGAGTCCATCGCCCTGACCGGGAGCAAGGGATGAGCCCGGGGCAGGAGCAGCTCGGCTGGGCGCCCCGGGTGATGGAGGTCCTGGGTGTGCTCACCCGACTGCTCGCCGTCCAGGCCCTCTGGGTGCTGGGGGCGGCCGCCGGGGCGCTGGTGCTGGGGGCGCTGCCGGCCTCCGTGGCGGCGGCGCGTGTGCTCCCGGACGCTCAGCGGAGGCTGTGGCGCGGCTTCTGGGGCACCTGGTGGGCCGAGCTGCGCAGAGCCCATCTGGCGGCCGGTCCGCCGCTGCTGCTGGCGCTCGCCGCCGTGCTGAACCTGCTGCTGGTGGTTCCGCTGGTCACCGGTCCGGCGGGGCCGGTGCTGCTGGTGGCCACCACGGTGTTCGGGGCGGCCGGGCTGCTCTCTACGGTGTGCGCCGTCGTCGTGACGGCCCGGATCCCCGACGCCGGGGCGGTCGCTCCGCTGCGGCTGGCGGTGCTGATGCCCTGGATCAGTCCTGGGAGGGCGCTGCTGCTGGGGGTGATCTGGACTGCGGCGGTCCTGCTCGCCGTCACCGCACCGCCGGTGGCGCTGCTGCTCGGCCTCAGCGCGACGCTGATGGTCTCGACGGCGGTGCTGGAGCCGGTGCTGGAGCCGGTGCTGGAGCCGGTGCTGGAACCTGTGCTGGATCCGGCGTCGGGTCTGCCTCCGGGGACGGACTCGGCGTCGGCGCAGGATGACGAGCAGATCCCCCTCCGCAGCAGCTCACGCCGGGTCTCCCTGAGGGCTCCGGCCCCTGTGTGAGGGGCCTGTCCGAAGCGCCCGTTCCCAGCACCCGGCCGCACCAGCGCCGACTTTTCACCGTCGCAGGCCTTGACACGATTCAGCAAACGTCAGAAGGTGGCATCAGTCACCATTTCATCGATGTAATCCATGACGGGCGATCCACCCGTCCATCTGAGACCCCTGCAGAGAGGACCCCATGGCACACGCCAGCATCCGCATCGACCCCGACGCCGTCGTCGCCCCCC
Source organism: Nesterenkonia aethiopica (assembly GCF_039534665.1). Lineage (NCBI taxonomy): Bacteria > Bacillati > Actinomycetota > Actinomycetes > Micrococcales > Micrococcaceae > Nesterenkonia > Nesterenkonia aethiopica. The sequence continues at coordinate 74,809 of NZ_BAAAVT010000006.1, forward strand.
TGGACCGCCGCATCTTCGGCGGATTCGTGGAGCACCTGGGGCGCCACGTCTACGACGGCATCTACGAGCCCGGCCACGCTGAGGCGGACGAGCTCGGCTTCCGCAAGGACGTCACCGCCCTGGTCAAGGAGCTGGGGGTCAGCACCATCCGGTACCCCGGCGGCAACTTCGTCTCCGGCTACCGCTGGGAGGACGGCGTCGGGCCCCGTGAGCAGCGCCCGGTCCGCCGTGACCTGGCCTGGCACGCGCTGGAGACCAACCAGGTGGGCCTCAACGAGTTCGCCACGTGGCTGCAGCAGCTGGACAGCGAGCTCATGCTCGCGGTCAACCTCGGCACCCGCGGCATCCAGGAGGCCCTGGACCTGCTGGAATACACCAACCACCCCTCGGGCACCGCGCTGAGCGACCTGCGCGCCGAGCACGGCTACCCGGACCCGTGGAACGTGACCATGTGGTGCCTGGGCAATGAGATGGACGGCCCCTGGCAGACCGGGTTCATGACCGCTGACGACTACGGCAAGCTCGCCGCACGGACGGGGCAGGCCATGAAGGCCGCCCAGCGCGACCTGCAGCTGGTGGCCTGCGGCTCCTCCGGCTCCTCCATGCCGACCTTCGGCGAGTGGGAGCGCACCGTGCTGGAGCACGCCTACGACCATGTGGACTTCATCTCCGCCCACGCCTACTACCAGGAGCGTGGCGGGGACCTGGACTCCTACCTGGCCTCGGCGGCCGACATGCGGTACTTCATCGATACCGTGGTGGCCACCGCCGACCATGTGAAGCACCGCCGCAAGTCGGACAAGACCATCATGATCTCCTTCGACGAGTGGAACATCTGGTACCTGGACGAGCACCAGGCCTCCGACGAGGTCAACGACGAGTGGCGGATCGCCCCGCGCCAGCTGGAGGATGTGTACTCGGTGGCCGACGCCGTCGTCTTCGGCTCCCTGCTGATGACCCTGTTGGAGCGCCATGACCGGGTCCGCTCCGCCTCGCTGGCGCAGCTGGTCAACGTGATCGCCCCCATCATGACCGAGCCGGGCGGCCCCGCCTGGAAGCAGACCACGTTCTTCCCCTTCTCCGTGACCTCCCGCCTGGCGCAGGGCCAGGTGCTGCGCCCCGAGGTCCACGCCCAGTCGGTGGAGTCCACGGTCTACGGGGCCAACTCGGCGGTGGACTGCGTGGCCACCGACGGCGAGGACGGCTCAGCGATCTTCCTGCTCAACCGCAGCCGGGAGGCCGTGGAGGTCACCGTGGACGTCTCCGCCCTGGAGCGCGGCACCATCGCGGAGGCCGTCACCCTCTGGGACGAGGACGTCTATGCCAAGAACACGATGGAGCAGCCGGACCGGGTGGGTCTGCGCGACGCCCAGGCCTCGCTGGCCGACGGTGCACTGACCATCCGCCTGGAGCCGATCTCCTGGACGGCAGTCGGCCTCGCATGACCCGAGCGTCCGGCATGAGGTCCCCGGCGAGCACGCTGCTCGCCGGGAACCTCGTCGTGCATGACCCCGCCCTGGTCGCCGGTGACGCCGTGCCCGGCGGCGGCGCCGGGGACGGCACATGGACGGTCATCTGCACGGGAGCCCCTGAGATCGCCGACGGCTGCCTGCAGGTGCGGCGCAGCCTCGACGGCGTCCGCTGGGAGGCCGCCGGCACCGTCTGGGAACGCAAGCCCGAGTGGCTCCGAGAGGCAGTGCCGGGGGTGCGGAATCTGTGGGCTCCGGAGCTGATCCGTCATGCGGGGACGTGGTACCTCTACTATGCGGCCTCCACGTTCGGGGAGAACCGGTCGGTGATCGCCCTGGCCACCAATGCCACCCTGGACCCCCAGGACCCCGCCTATGCGTGGGTGGACCGAGGACCGGTGATCGCCTCCGGCCCGGAGGACGACTTCAACGCCATCGACCCCGGCGTGGTGCTGGACGACGCCGGGACCCCCTGGATGAGCTTCGGCTCCTTCTGGTCCGGGATCCGCATGGTCCGGCTGCACTGGCCCGACGGCCTGCGGGACCCTGACGACGACGGCGCCCCGCGGCATCTGGCGGACCGGCGCCGAAGCCCCAACGCGATCGAGGCGCCGTACATCGTCGCCCGAGACGGCGCCTTCTGGCTCTTCGCCTCGCAGGACTTCTGCTGCCGCGGGGTGGACTCCACCTACAGCATCATCGTCGGCCGGGCGGAGCAGGTCACGGGACCTTATGTGGACCGCGACAGAGTGCCCATGATGGACGGCGGCGGCACGCCGCTGCTGGCCACCGACGGGGTGCGCATCGGCCCCGGCGGACAGGCGGTCTCCGGGGACTGGTTGGCCCTGCACCACTACCGCGGCGACGACGACGGCCGGTTCCGCCTGGAGATCCTGCCGCTGGACTGGTCCACCGGATGGCCGGAGACCGCCTGGAAGGACGAGCAATGAGATCGCATCCGTGCGCAGGAGACAGATGAGCAGCGAGACGAGGACAGCACAGATGACCGACATGACCGCCGCCTGGGGACGCTCCGTGCACGGTGTGCACCTGGCCCCGGAGAGCTGGCTGGGCCGGTGGGAACACACCAACCGGACGGCGACCCTGCCGCACTGCATCGAGCAGCTGGAGGTCCACGGCGCCCTGAACAACCTGCGCCGGGTCACCGGTGAGCACCAGGGTCCCCGGGTCGGGTTCCTGTTCTCCGACTCTGACGTGTACAAGGTGCTGGAGGCGGTCGGCTGGGAGACGCAGCGGGCGGCCGAGCGAGGTCGGCCGCTGGACGCGGAGCTGCGGACCTTCACCGTCGAGGCCGTCGCCCTGCTGTCCCGGGCGCAGCGGGAGGACGGCTATCTGAACTCCTTCTGCCAGACCGACGGGCGCGTCCCGTGGGAGAACATGCGCTGGCACCACGAGCTCTACTGTCTCGGCCATCTGGCGCAGGCGGCGGTGGCCTGGGCACACGTGGAACCGGCGGCCCCAGAGATCGCCGCCGATGCGGAGCTGCTCGCCGCCCGCACCGAGCTGATCGCGCTGACCGAGCGGTTCGTGGAGCTGGTGGTGCGGCGCTGGCGCGCGGGAGAGCCCATCGTCTGTGGACACGCCGAGGCGGAGTCAGCCCTGGTGGATCTGTACCGCGTCCTCGGGGCCCCCGAGTATTTGGAGCTCGCCGCGGCCATGGTGGAGGCTCGCGGCCATGACACGCTCGGCCCCGACGGGTTCGGTGCCGCCTACTTCCAGGACCATGTTCCGGTCCGTCAGGCACCGGAGGCCGCGGGGCATGCCGTGCGTCAGCTCTACCTGCTGGCAGGCGCGGCCGACGTCGCCGTCGAGACCCAGGACGACCAGCTGCTGGCCGCGGTGGTGCGGCTCTGGGAGTCCGCCCACCGGACCAAGGCGCATGTGACCGGCGGAATGGGGTCCCGCCACCGGGACGAGTCCTTCGGCGATCCCTATGAGGTCCCGCCCGACCGTGGCTATGCGGAGACCTGCGCGGCGATCGCCGACTGGATGCTCAGCTGGCGCCTGCTGCTGGCCACCGGCGAGGCCCGGTACGGTCGGGCGATGGACCGCGCCCTGTACAACGCGATCCGCGCGGCCGTGGACGAGGACGGCACGCGGTTCTTCTACTCCTGTCCGCTGCAGATGCGCACCCATCGGACCGGGGTGCACGAGCAGGCCCCCAGCGGGCGTGCCGCCTGGTACGACTGCGCGTGCTGCCCGCCCAACCTCGCTCGGCTGCTGGCCTCACTGCGTCATGCCGCCGCGGCCCATACCGACGACGGCGCCCTCGCGCTGCTCATGCCGGTCTCCGGTGAGATCCCCGTGGCGGCCGATGGCTCCTCCGGGGTGCTGACCGTGGAGTCCGGGCTGCCCTGGACCGGGACGCTGCGACTGCGCTTCACTGCGGAGACCCGTGCGGGCTCGGGCGCTGACGCGGACTCGGGCGCGGAGGGGAGTGCGGGCGCCGGATGCCCGGTGCCGGTGCGGGTCCGGATCCCCGACGGGGCCCAGCTGGGTGATGGAGCGGGGCCGACTGGTCCTGCTGCGCTTCCCCACGGCGCGGCGGTGCGGGACGGCTTGCTGCACCTCCCGGTGGGTCTGACGGCGCTGGAGGTGGAGTTCGAGCTGCTGGTGGTGGTCCGGCGTGCGCACCACCGGGCCGACGCGCTGCGCGGACAGCGGGTGATCACGCGCGGACCGGTGGTCTACGCGCTGGAGTCCGTCGATCTGCCGGAGCGCATACTCGCCCTGGGAGCTGAGCTGGAGGACGTCGAGCTGGAGGACGTCGAGCTGGAGGACGTCGAGCTGGAAGGTGTGGAGCGTGATGGCGCGAGCGGACCAGAGGTGCGCGGCGAGGTCTTGGGTGCGCCCGCCGTCGTCGTCCCGCTGCGGGTCCGCCGCGACGCGGGGGACGATGACGCGGGGGACGATGACGCACAGGACGCGCTCTATCCCCCTCACGGCGACGCCGGTCCGCCGGGGGAGCGGTTCACCGCTCCGTTGGTGCCCTTCGGCCTGTGGGGCAACCGCGGCGACGGCGCCATGCGGGTCTGGATCCCCGCGTCAGAGTGCCGCTGAGCCGCGGAGCATCCGCTGTGAACTCCGGCACGGCGAGGAATCAGCCCGCCGCCGTCGTGGTTGTCCGCCGGTGGAACGACCCGCCCCGGTGAAAGGACCGTGCAGATGACCACCGCCGTCCAGGAGAAGCTCTTCTCGCCCCTCACGCTCGGCGCCCTGGAGCTGCGCCACCGCCTCGTGATGGCTCCGCTCACCCGCCTGCGGGCCGATGAGGACGGCGTCCCCACCGACCTGCAGGTGGAGCACTACGCACAGCGCGCCTCCCTGGGCATGATCATCACCGAGGGCACCTGGCCCGTGCGGGAGGGGCGCACCTGGGTGGGGCAGCCCGGCATCGAGAACCAGGCGCACATCGACGGCTGGCGGAAGGTCACCGACGCCGTCCATGAGGCGGGTGGGACCATCGTGCTGCAGATCATGCACGGCGGGCGCATCTCCCACCCGCTGCTCAGCGGCACCGGACGGATCGTCGCTCCCAGTGCGATCGCCGCGCCCGGGGAGATCCGCACCCCGGAGGGTAAGGCGGAGCACCCGGTGCCGCATGCGCTGGAGAACCAGGAGATCCCCGGCATCGTGGAGGCCTTCGTCCAGGGCGCTCAGCACGCGAGGGCGGCCGGCTTCGACGGGGTCCAGATCCACGGGGCCAACGGCTACCTCCTCCACCAGTTCACCTCCCCGACCTCCAACCAGCGGGAGGACGACTACGGCGGCAGCCCGCAGAACCGGGCCCGGCTCTCCGTGGAGGTCACCCGCGCCGTGGCGGAGGCGATCGGCGCCGACCGCACCAGCATCCGTCTGTCCCCGCAGCATGACATCCAGGGGACGCTGGAGACCGACGACGCCGACGCGCTGACCACCTACACCGCGCTCGCCGAGGGACTGGCGCCCCTGGGCCTGGCCTTCGTCGACGTCCTCAGCGCCGACCTCGCCGGCGCCCTCGTGCAGACCCTCCGACGCGTCGCAGGTGCCCCGCTGGTCGGCAACAGCGGATTCGGGGTGGTCACCACCCGTGAGGAGGCGCTGCGGCTGGCCGCGGAGGGGACCGTCGACGCCGTCGCCGTCGGTCGCGCGGCCATCGCGAACCCCGACCTGTTCCGCCGCTGGGAGGAGGACCTCGGGGAGAACGAGACCCGCCCCGAGAGCTTCTACGTCGGCGGTGCCCGCGGCTACACCGACTACCCCGCCTGGCAGGGCTGACCCGCCTCGCGTCGGGCCCGCTGAGCCGGGGCCGATGCCGGAGACCGGGCCGTGTCGGCCGTATTCCGGCCAGCAACCACCAGCTCGTCCCCGCGCGCCGAGGCGGCCAGCTGTTGACGGGGACACCCTGCTCAGCGGTGTGATGGAGTCATGCCGATCACCGAGTTCCTCCAGAAGCCGCTCCCGGCGCTGCGCCTGGCAGCCCGGACCGTCACCGTCCGCGACTGGTCGGAGGTGGGGGAGGCGGTCGGCGCCGCATTCGACCACATTGCGGGCATCATCGGCGACACGCCAGGGACCCTGCATGCGCCCGTGGCCAGCTACTCCTGGACGGCGGACGGGCTGCGCATCGTGGTCGGCTACGTCTACGAGGGGGAGGCGCGCGGCGGTGTGGAGATCGCGGAGCTGCCCGAGGAGAGCCACGCGCTGTGCACCGCCCACTATGGCCCGGTCAGCGGCATCGCGGAGAGCTGGCAGGCCCTGCATGCCGAGCTGGAGGCCCGGGGGCTGCGCCCGGGCGGCCCCAGTCGTGAGCTCTACCTGCGCGCCGAGTCCGAGGACCAGCACGACTGGGTGACCGAGCTGCAGCAGCCCGTCATCCCGGCCGACTGAGCCCCGGATGTTGACTCTGACACTGTGCCAGACGATGTGATGGACCCATGCTGTCCATCGGAGCCTTCGCCCAGGTCGGTCAGGTCACCCACCGCATGCTGCGGCATTGGGACCAGGCCGGACTGCTGGTGCCCGCCCACGTGGAGCCGACCACCGGCTACCGGTCCTACGATCCGGAGCAGCTGGACCGGCTCCACCGCATCGTGGCGCTGCGCCAGCTCGGCTTCGGCATCGACGAGATCTCCGCTCTGCTGGAGGACGGCGTCGACGTCGTCCAGCTGGCGCGGATGCTCGGCCGTCGTCGTCACGAGCTGGAGCGGGAGCACCGGATCGCGTCGGAACGTCTCGCCGACGTCGAGCGACGGCTCCACCTGATCGAAGAGGAGCACGCCATGCCCACCGTCGAGATCGTCACCAAGTCCCTGCCCGCCCTGCGGCTGGCCGCCCGCACCGCCGTCGTGCGGGACCAACCGGAGGTGGCCGGCGTCGTGGGCCCTGCCTTCGACGCCGTGGCCGCGGTCATCGGTCATATCCCGGGCGCCCTGGAGACCCCTGTGGCCAGCTACAGCCTGGACGAGCGCGGGCTGCACGTCATCGTCGGCTACGCCTATGACGGCGAGCCGCGGGACGGTGTGGAGATCGTCTCGCTGCCGGCGGTGGAGAAGGCGTTCTGCAGCACGCATCTGGGGGAGATCTCCGGGATCGCGTCCAGCTGGCAGGCGCTGCACACCGAGGTCGTCGCCCGCGGCGCCGAGCCGGCGGGTCCCTGTCGGGAGCTCTACCTGCGGGCCGACGAGTCGGGGCGGAGCGACGAGTTCGTCGTCGAGCTGCAGCAGCCTGTCACGCCTGCTGGCTGATGCTCAGCAGCCCCGATGACACACTGTGGGGCGCGTCACAGGATTCTGCAAGACTGGCGGTATGACCTCGTTGTTCGCTCCGCCCGCCCCTGGCCGCACGCCGGATCCCAGCCTCGCGCATCGTCGCGCCCTCGTCACCGCCACGCTCACCGACGGCGACGGCGCCCCGCTGGCAGACCGGGACGTCACGGTCCGTCAGCGCAGCCAGGCCTTCGGCTTCGGCTGCATCGGCTTCGAGCTGGTGGACCACATCATCGGAGAGTCCCAGGACCGCGGATACGACGCGGCGCTGGCCGATCAGTGGCTGGCCGTGTTCAACCGGGCCACCCTCCCGTTCTACCTGGGCATGTTCGAACCGGAGCGGGGCCGCCCGCGCACCGACCGCCTGCTCGCCGCGGCCCGTTGGTTCGCCGAGCAGGGGGTGAAGGTCAAGGGCCACCCGCTGGTGTGGCACACCGTCTGCGCCCCCTGGCTGCTGGACCTGGAGGTCGAGGAGATCGAGCGGGCCCTGCGGGGACGGATCCGCCGTGAGGTGGAGGCCTTCTCTGGGCTCATCGACACCTGGGACGCCATCAACGAGGTGGTGATCATGCCGGTGTTCACCGCCGAGGACAACGGCGTCACCCGGCTGGCCCGCCAGCGGGGCCGCATCGAGATGATGCGGCTGGCCTTCGAGGAGGCGCGCGCCGCAGACCCCGGCGCCACCCTGCTGCTCAACGACTTCGACATGTCCACGGCCTATGAGTGCCTCATCGAAGGCGCGCTGGAGGCCGGGATCCGCATCGACGCGCTGGGCCTGCAGTCCCACATGCATCAGGAGGCCTGGGGCGAAGAGAAGACCCTGGAGGTGCTCGACCGGTTCTCCCGCTACGGGATCCCGCTGCACTTCACCGAGACCACGATCCTCTCCGGCGATCTCATGCCCGGACACATCCGGGACCTCAACGACTGGCAGGTGGATCACTGGCCCACCACGGAGGAGGGGGAGCACCGCCAGGCCGAGGATCTCGAGCGGCACTACCGGACTCTGTACTCCCATCCCTCCGTGGAATCCATCACCTACTGGGGCTTGCCCGACCGGGGCATGTGGCTCGGCGCCCCCGGCGGGCTGCTGCGCCCCGACGGCTCGCCCAAACCCGCCTATCACCGGCTCCGCCAGCTCGTCACCGAGGAATGGCGCGCCCCGGAGACCACGGTCCGCACCGACGACGACGGCCGCCTGTGCCTCGACGCGTTCCTGGGTGAGCATGAGCTCACCGTCGGGGGCGTGAGCGCGGTCCTCGACGTCGACGTGCCGGGTGAGGTGACCGCCGACGTCGTGGTGGGCTGACGCCGTGGTGAGGTGAGGCAGGGGGCCGGCGGCTGTGCGCTCAGGCACCCGTGTCCAGACCTCGGCGGGCGTGGCGAGCGGCCTTCGCACGGTTGCCGCAGCGTTCCATGGAGCACCACTGGCGCCGTCGCCCGCGTGAGCGGTCGAGATAGCGCAGGCCGCAGCGAGTGTGCGCGCAGATCTTGACCCAGGGGAGCTCGCCTGCGGCGATGACCTCGATGGCGGCCTGAGCCAGTGCGCCCAGGGCCGCCCCCGTCCCTGATCCCGCCGCGGTCCCTGATCCCGCCACCACCACGGTGGTCGGGTCATCGAGACGCAGTTCGCGCAGCGGCGCGCGGCGCGCGTGCTCGTTGACCAGCATCACATGCTCACCGGTGGGCGTGCGGCCCGGGGCGAGCACAGCGTCGATCGCATCCCGCAGGGCCAGGGCCGCCTGGTGCTCGGCCGGCGTCGGCGGCTGCGAGGTCGTGTCCGTCCACCCCTCGATCCCCGCAGCGCTGAACCACCGGGCGAGGCTCTCCGCGTCAGGAAGGGTCTCGCGAGGGGTCGTGGCCCGATCGCGCAGGGTGTTGACGAAGTCCAGGGCGGATGAGCCGCCGTAGAACAGCCAGTCTCGAACCTCGGCGCCAGGAGTCATGGAGCCATCCTATTGACTAACCGTCTGAACGGGTTAGTGTGAGGTCATGACGCATCTCACGGACCTCCCGTCACTGCGCATGCACTGGCAGGAGCATGGTCAGCAGTCCGACGAGCCGGCAGTGCTCCTCCTCCACGGCTGGCCGCAGACCTCTGCCTGCTGGGACGAGTTGGCCCCACTGGTGGCCGACGGCAGGCGCCTCATCGCACCGGACCTACGTGGCTATGGCCTCACCGACAAGCCCACCGAGGGATACACCAAACGGCGCATGGCCGCCGACGTCGTCGAACTGCTCGACCACCTCGGCCTGGAGCGGGTGCATCTGGTGGGGCACGACCGTGGCGCGCGGGTGGGCCATCGGTTCGCGGTGGACCATCCCGAGAGGCTGCACACTCTGACCGTCCTGGACGTCGCGCCCACTCATGCCATGTTCAGCGGGACCACGCGCACAGCCGCCGGCTACTTCCACTGGCTGTTCCACATGCAGGACGACCTTCCCGAGCTGCTGACCTCCGGCCGGGAGGAGGAGTACCTGCGGTACTTCTTCCAGCGGTGGACGCTCCGGCGGGATCGGGTCGAGCCCCGGATCCCTGAGTACGTGCAGGCGTTCCGTCGGCCCGGTGCCATGCGTGCCGGGTTCGACGACTATCGGGCGACCTGGGAGGACATCGCTCTCGACGAGGAGGATCTTCGAGCAGGCCGCCGCGTCACCGTGCCGACCCTGGCGCTGTGGGGTGCCCAGGGGCTGGCCTCCCAGGTGGCTGTCGATGAGCTGTGGCGCCCCTACATCGGCACAGGCCCCCAGGGTGAAGGGCTGCTCGAGTCTCGGCGGATGGAGGACTGTGGGCACTTCATCCCGGAGGAGCAGCCGGAACAGCTGGCCGCCGAGCTCACGGGGTTCTGGGGCAGACACTCTCGGCGGGAGACGCCGGCGGGGCTCAGCTGAGGTCCTTGGCGAAGTACAGCTCGGCGGAGGCGCTGTCGTTGTAGGGGTCGACCCGCCGGTATCCGGCGTGCTCGTAGAAGGCGATCGCCTCGCTGAGCGCGCTGTGAGTGTCCAGCAGCACCCTGCGGTGCCCGGCGGCTCGGGCCAGCTCCTCGAGCCGCCGGACCAGCCGGGAGGCGAGGCCGGCGCCGCGCCGCTGTGGATCGACCCAGAGGCGCTTGATCTCCGCGGCGCCGTCGATGATCGCCCCGGCACGGCCGACGGCGGGACGGATGCCGCCGTAGGCCACCGGCCGGTCCTCGCACACCGCCACCAGATATCGCGAACCCGGCTCCGGGACGTCCAGAGGGCCGGGGGCGAAGCCGAACCGCTCGTGCAGCTCAGTCACATAGGCCTGCTGGGCCTGCCGAGCCAGCGGGTCGTCCACCGTGACCTCATGGAGCTCGACCGGGGAGAGGTGCTTCTTGAACCCCACGTGGGAGGGGGCGTATCCCAGGCGCTCATAGAAGCGGTGCGCGTCCTGCCGCACGACGTCGGAGGTCAGCTGGGCCAGTCCGCAGCCCCGGGCGAGGCCGCGATCCTCAGCGTGGCGCATCATCTTCTCCCCGATGCCCTGGCCGCGGAGGCGCCGATCCACTCGGACCGCCTCGACATGCAGCCGGGTCACACCCTGGCGGGCGATGCCCGGGATGAACGTCAGCTGCATGACGCCGATGACCTCGCCGTCGAGCTCCGCGACGATCAGCTCATCGTTCTCACTGGCGACGACGGCGTCGAAGCCCCGCTCATGCGCCGGAGAGTACGTGCCCGTGCGCTCGGCGGCGACGGCGTCGTCCCGGATCAGCTCGACGATGCGGGGCAGGTCCTCCCGCGTGGCGTCACGGAAGCGCGGTGCGAGGCTGGGTGCAGGAGTCGTCACGTGATGACGATAGGCCGTCGACGTCGAGCCGGCAACGGCTGGGCCGGCGAGCTGCGGCTGAGGCAAGTGCTACCGTGAGCCATCACCTGCTCAGAGACCGGAGGAGGATGTTCATGGCACTGATCGCTGTCACAGGAGCGACCGGATACATCGGTGGTCGACTTGTGCCCCAGCTGCTCGCGGCCGGTCATACGGTGCGGGTGCTCACCCGTCGAGCGGAATCCTTGAGGGACGTGCCCTGGCGTGACGAGGTGGAGGTCGTCCAGGGCGATCTCTCCGAGGCGGAGGCGGCCCGGAGGCTGTGTGCCGATGCTGAGGTGGTCTACTTCTTGGTCCACTCCATGACCGGCGGAAAGGACTTCGCCGCCACGGACAAGCGGTGCGCCGAATCCGTGGGGGAGGCCGCAGCGCTGGCGCGCGTCCGGCTGGTGGTCTACCTCTCGGGCCTGCACCCGGACGGTGAGCTCAGTCCCCACCTGCGGTCTCGGGTCGAGGTCGGCGAGATCCTGGAAGCCAGCGGAGTCCCGACCCTCACGCTGCAGGCGGGGCTCGTCATCGGTTCCGGCTCGGCCAGCTTCGAGATGATCCGGCACCTGACCGACGTGCTGCCCGTGATGCCTTCGCCTCGCTGGGTGATGAACCGGATCCAGCCCATCGCGGTGCGTGACGCGCTGCACTATCTGACCTGTGCCGCAGACGTCGAGCTGACGGCCAGCCGACGGTGTGACATCGGTGGTCCCGATGTGCACACCTACGCCGAGCTGATGAAGACCTACGCTCGCGCCGCCGGGCTGCGTGAGCCCACCGTGCTGCCGCTGCCGGTGCTGACCCCCTGGTTGGCGGCGCAGTGGGTCAACCTCGTTACACCCATCCCACGGTCCCTGGCGATCCCATTGGTGCAGTCGCTCCAGCACGACTGCGTGGTCCAGGAGCGGGGGATCGACGAGCTCATCCCACCCCCGGAGGCCGGGCTCACCCGGTATCGGGTCGCCGTGGACCTCGCGCTGGAGAAGATGACCGCCGACCGGGTGGAGACCACGTGGGCGGCCGCACATCCGTTGGAGGCGCCGTCCGAGCCGCTGCCGTCGGACCCGGAGTGGTCAGGTCGCACCGTGCTGCGTGATGAACGGGCGGTCCGCACCACAGCCTCACCACAGAAGGTCTTCGCCGTGGTGCAGGGGATAGGCGGCGAGAAGGGGTACTTCTCGTTGTCGAAGGCGTGGCGCCTGCGCGGCATTGCCGACAAGCTCATCGGGGGCGTGGGACTGGGTCGAGGGCGTCGCAGCAGGGAGACTCTGCAGCTCGGCGACGTGGTCGACTGGTGGCGGGTGGAGCGGCTGGATCCGGGGAGTCTGCTGCGCCTGCGTGCGGAGATGAAGGTCCCCGGCCAGGCGTGGCTGGAGTTCGCCGTCGACGCAGACGGCGACGGCGGATCCCGATACACGCAGCGCGCGATCTTCTTCCCCTCCGGACTGGCCGGACGCCTCTACTGGCTGGCGCTGACACCCTTCCATGCGGTGATCTTCCGGACCATGGCGGCGCGGCTCACTGCTGAGGCGGAGGCTCGGTCGCGCACAGAGCGTCGAGAAACCTGATCACGACCTCTCGCTCGTCAGGGGAGAGCGCCGCCGCAGCGTGGAACCGCCCGGCATGGCTGCGTCCGACAGATTCGCGGGCGACGCGCTGCGTCTGCTCGGTGACCTCGATGGCGGTGCTGCGCCGATCCTCCGGGTGGGGCAGGCGGCGGATGTGATCGTGGGCGGCCAGGCGGTCCAGCATCTTCGTCACCGACGCCGTGGAGACGCCCAGGTGGCGGGCGAGGTCGCTCGGCGTGGCGAGCCGGTCGTGCCGTTGGGCGGCGATGAGGTAGCGCAGGGCCCGCATGTCGGTCTCCCCGAGCTTCATGTACTTCCGCGAGGCTTCGCTCATCCTGCGTTCCACGGTGCGCCAGCGGCGCATCGCGTCCAGCACCGCGACGATCTGATCCATCTCCTCCTCGTCGACGTGCGCGTGGGGCACGATCTCCCCCGCGGGGTCCATCACGCGGGGGTCGATCATGGAGGGGTCCTTGGGGTGGTCGGCGGGGTCGGCGGTGTGCATCATGGAGATACCTCGGTTATTATTAGCTAAGTTAGATACTAACCAGGCTAGATGACTGGGGTGACGTATGGATGACCATCGAGCAGAGCACGTGGTGCTCGTCGCTCCGGACGGGCGACCCCTGGGGACGGCCCTGAAGAGTGCAGTGCATACGGCGCACACGCCGCTGCACAGGGGCTTCTCCTGCCATCTCACGAATCCTCTCGGTCAGGTGCTGGTCACACGACGGTCGCTGACCAAACGTACCTGGCCCGGAGTGTGGACCAACTCCTTCTGCGGCCACCCCGCCCCGGGGGAGAGCCTGGAGGAGGCCGTGGTGCGCCACGCCCGTCACGAGCTGACCATCGAGGTGACGGACGTGACGCCGGTGCTGCCCGACTTCTCCTATCGTGCCGTGGACGCCTCCGGTGTGGTGGAGCACGAGATCTGCCCCGTCGTCACAGCCGCCCTGGACGGAGACCCGGTGCCGAATCCGGACGAGGTCCTCGACTGGAGATGGACCTCTACCGATCGGCTGCGCGCCGCCGTCGACGCCGCGCCGTGGGCCTTCAGCCCGTGGTTGGTCCTGCAGGTGCCTGCGATGGCGCTCTATGGGGGAGCCGGCGAGTCCCCGCACACCCCAGAGGGCTCTCCATGAGCGCAGACTCCGGGCTGAGCGGACTGGCCCTGTACACGCAGGCGGCGCAGAGCGCGGCCTCGCGTGTCATCGACGAGTACTCCACGTCCTTCGGCACTGCGACACGCCTGTTGCCGCCCGGCACCCGTGCCGCCATCCGCAGCATCTACTCGCTGGTCCGCGTGGCTGATGAGATCGTCGACGGCACCGCCGAAGAGGCCGGGCTCGACGCCGACAGCAGACGCGAGGTGCTCGACACCCTGGAAACCGAGACGATCTCCGCCATGGCTACCGGCTTCAGCAGCAACCTCATCGTGCATGCCTTCGCCTCCGTGGCCCGTGCCGCCGACGTCGAGAAGGCCCTGGTGCAGGCCTTCTTCCGGTCCATGCGCCGCGACCTGGAGCCGGTCCACTCGCTCAGCGAGGAGCAGTACCGGCGCTATGTCCACGGCTCGGCGGAAGCGGTCGGCCTGATGTGCCTGCGGGTCTTCCTGCAGGACACCGCCCCGACCACGGATCAGATGGCCCAGCTTGAGACAGGTGCGGCCCGGCTGGGTGCCGCCTTCCAGAAGATCAACTTCCTCCGAGATCTGCACGAGGACGCCGAACAGCTCGGCAGGGCCTACTTCCCCGGCGCCGTGCCGGGTGAGCTCAGCGAGGCCCGCAAGATCGAGATCCTGGCAGACATCGAGGCCGACCTCGGGGCGGCCCGTCGCGCGATCCCCCTGCTGCCCCCAGGGGCGCGTCGTGCCACCGATCTTGCCACGCGGCTCTTCGAAGAGGTCTCCGCCCGGCTGCGGCACACGTCCGTCGCTGAGCTGAAGCGGCGCCGGGTCTCCGTGCCCCGACGGGTCAGGATGCAGCTGCTTCTGCAGGCCCTGCTCCCCGCGGTGCGGGGAGGACTCCGGTGAGCCCGGCCCGCGGCCAGCGGGGTTCGCGGACGCGCACCGCCGTCGTCATCGGCGGAGGATTCGCCGGTCTGGCCACCGCAGCCCTGGTGGCGCGCGACGGTCTGGACGTGACGCTGGTCGAGGCGCATGCCGAGCTCGGAGGACGAGCCGGGCAATGGCATCACGAGGGCTTCCGCTTCGAGACCGGCCCCTCGTGGTTCCTGATGCCCGAGATCTTCGACCGATTCTTCGCGCAGCTGGGGACCTCCACCGCGGAGCAACTCGAACTGCTCCCGTTGGACCCCGCGTACAGGGTCTTCTTCGAGGACGACCCGAATCCCTTCGACCTGCCGGCCGATGACTCGCTGCAGGCGCTGCAGGCCTTGGAAACGACTCCTGGACGTCTGCCCGAGTACCTGAGCTCGGCCGCACGGACCAGTCGCCTGGCCACGGAGCGCCTGCTCTACTCCAGCTACCAGCGTCCCTCAGACTTCCTGGACCCGGCGCTGCTCGGCCGGCTGCCGACTCTGCTGCGGATGCTCACCGAGCCGCTCGAGTCGTTCATCGCCCGTCATACCGATGACCCCCGGGTGCGACAGATCCTGGGCTACCCGGCTGTGTTCCTCGGAACCTCGCCGCGCTCCGCACCGAGCCTCTACCACCTGATGAGCCATCTCGACATCAACCAGCAGGTGCTGCACCCCCGTGGCGGGTTCAGCGCGGTGGTGCGAGCGGTGGCGAGTCTCGCCGAGGGCGAGGGGGCCCGGCTGCGGACCGGTTGCCGGGCGCGGCGCATCACGGCCTCCCGGGGGCGTGTCACGGGAGTCCACATCGGCCGATCCGACGGGCGGCATGAATTCCTCCCCGCGGACGTCGTGGTCTCCACGGCCGACATGCACCACACCGAGACCGCCCTGCTGCCTCCGGAGCACCGCACCCGGTCGGCCAGGTCCTGGCGACACCGGGATCCGGGGCCGGGAGCGGTGCTGGCCCTGCTCGGTGTGCGGGGCGCCCTGCCCGAGCTGGCCCATCACTCGTTGTTCTTCACCCGGGACTGGCAGAAGGGGTTCGACGAGATCTCCGGTGCACGACCGGCGGGAGGGCCGCCGCGTTCGCTCTACGTGTGCCGCCCCAGCGCCACCGACGACGTCGCTCCGCCCGGCCACGAGAACCTGTTCGTCCTGGTGCCCACGCGGGCAGACACACACCTGGGCGCCGGCGGCGTCGACGGCGCCGGAGACCTTCCCGTGGAGCAGATGGTCGATGACTCCATCAGGCAGATCGCGGACTGGGCCGGAATTGAGGACCTCGCCTCCCGCATCGTGGTGCGACGTTCCATCGGACCGGCGGACTTCGCCCGCGACTTCGGAGCTTGGCGCGGCGGAGCGCTGGGGCCCGCGCACACGCTGCGGCAGAGCGCGTTCCTCCGGGGGCCCGTCCGCTCTCGGAGGCTGAAGGGGCTCTGCTATGGAGGCGCCACGACCATGCCCGGCATCGGCGTGCCGATGTGCCTGATCAGCGCTGAGCTCGTGCGCAGCTCCCTGCGGGGTGGGCGCCCGGCTCGCCCGGAGGCGCTGACCGGGGGTGTCCATGCCTGAAGTGCTGATGAGCATGGCCTACCTGATCGCTCTGCTGGTCTCCTGGGGCTGCATCATCCTGGTGGATGCCCGCTTCAGGCTCTTCCTCGTCCGGAGCCCCCTGCGGGCCGGAGCCGTGCTGGCTCTCGGAACGGTGTTCTTCCTGGCCTGGGATCTGGCCGGGATCGCTCTGGGCGTATTCCTCCACGGACCCGCCCCCTTCATGACCGGCGTCATGCTGGCCCCCGAGCTGCCGCTGGAGGAGCTGGTCTTCCTGCTGTTCCTGTGTCACCTGGCCATGGTGGCCACACTCGGGTTCCAGAAGCTGCTGACCAGGAGGGAACCCGCATGACCGAGTGGACGTATCTTCTGCTGTGCCTGGTGTTCCTGGGGGTCGCCGTCGCGGTTGCGTCAGCGGCCGCCGGAGTGCGGTCCCGGCAGGGGCGCCCTGCGGCCGACGGCACGGGTCGGCTCATGCCGGCGGCCGCGCTCGCCGGGTTCGTGCTGGTGCTGCTGACGGCGGTCTTCGACAACCTCATGATCGCTGTCGGGCTGTTCAGCTATGCGGAGGAGAGCATCTCTGGACTGCGCCTCGGGCTGGCGCCGATCGAAGACTTCGCCTATCCGGTGGCCGCCGTGATCCTGCTGCCTGCGCTCTGGACCCTGCTGGGGCCGCGCCGTACCCAGAGGGAGGCCGCATGACAGCCGACCTGCTGCGCGCCTCCCGCCCGCTGAGCTGGATCAACACGGCATACCCCTTCGCCGCGGCGTGGCTGCTCGCCGGCGGAGGCCTCGATCCCGCGCTGATCATCGGCACGGTGTTCTTCCTGGTCCCGTACAACCTCGCGCTCTACGGCATCAACGACGTCTACGACCACGCCTCAGATCTGGCCAATCCGCGCAAGGGCGGAGCGGAGGGGGCCCTGCTGGACGTCCGCCGCCATCGGCCCCTGCTGGTGATCAGTGCGGCACTGGTGCTGCCGTTCGTCGTCGTGCTGGTGATCCTGGGCGGCCCCAGCTCCTGGATGGTGCTGGGCGTGAGTCTGGTGGCGCTGGTGGCGTACTCGGCTCCGCCGCTGCGCACCAAAGAGGTCCCGGTGCTCGACTCGCTGACCTCCAGCCTGCACTTCGTCACGCCAGCCGCCTACGGGCTTGCGCTGGCCGGTGCGGACATCGACGCCGTGGTGGTGTGCGCTCTGGGGGCCTTCCTGCTCTGGGGGATGGCCAGCCACGCCTTCGGTGCGGTCCAGGACATCGGGCCGGACCGGGCCGCGGGCATCAGTTCGATCGGTACGGTCTTCGGCGCCCGTCGGACGGTCAGGTTCGCCCTGGCGCTCTGGGCCGCCGCCGGAGTGATCGTCATCGGGACGGGATGGCCCGGGGCGCTCGCCGGGCTGCTGGTGCTGCCCTACATCGCCCTGGCCCTGCCCTACCGGTCGATCGCCGACGCCGAGGCTGCCCAGGCGCATCGGGGGTGGCGGCATTTCCTCCGGCTGAACTATGCCGTCGGAGCCGCACTGACCATCCTGCTCATCCAGGCCACATGACCGCCACATCTACTCCATCAGCATGACACGTCCTGAGACGTCTGAGACATCCGAGAGAAGGAGCATCATCATGTCTGACACGCCCGCGAAGTCCCCGCAGCCGGTGGAGACCTCGTCTGCCGCGATCCGTCCCGGGGAGGTCCCCTTCGCCACCGACGCCTCGGCGGACGGGGCACCGCATGTGACCGCCGCCCAGGACTACGACGCCGTCCTGCTCGCCGGATTCGGCGGCCCAGAAGGCCAGGAGGACGTCATCCCGTTCCTGCGCAACGTGACCCGCGGACGGGGCATCCCCGATGAGCGGCTGGAGGAGGTGGCCACGCACTACCGGCATTTCGGCGGGGTGAGCCCCATCAACGAGCACAACCGCCAGCTGCGCCAGGCCATCGAGGAGGAGATGCGTGCCCGCGGCCTGCAGCTGCCCGTCTACTGGGGAAACCGCAACTGGGCGCCGTACCTGGAGGACACGGTGACCCAGGCCGCCGAGGCCGGCCACACCCGTCTGTTGGCGGTGGCCACCAGTGCCTACAGCTCCTACTCCTCCTGCCGCCAGTACCGGGAGGACTTCGCCCGTGCCGTGCTGGAGACGGGCTTGGCCGGCGTCGTGCGCATCGACAAGGTGCGGCAGTTCTTCGACGTGCCCGGCTTCGTCCAGCCCTTCGCCGAGGGCGTGGCCGAGGCCGTCCGTGGCTTCGCCGCCGAAGGTCTCACCGGCGGGCAGGTCCGGGTGCTGTTCGCCACCCACTCCATCCCCACCGCCGACGCGGAGCGCTCCGGACCCCGCGAGCTGGGGCTGGGCGACGGCGGGGCCTACGCCGCCCAGCACCGTGCCGTGGGCCGGCAGATCATGGAGCAGCTGCGCGAGGAGGGAGCCGCGGAGGAGACCACCGCCTGGGAGCTGGTGTACCAGTCGCGCTCCGGCCCGCCCTCGCAGCCGTGGCTGGAGCCGGATGTCTGCGACCGGATCGCCGAGCTTCCGGGGGAGGGCGTGCAGGCCGTCATCGTGGTCCCGCTGGGCTTCCTCAGCGACCACATGGAGGTCCTATGGGACCTGGACGAGGAAGCCATGGAGGCCGCCGAGCAGGCCGGTCTTCGTGCCGTGCGCACTCCCACCCCGGGGGTGCATGGAGCCTTCGTGGCCAGCCTGGTGGACCTGCTCGAGGAACGCATCCACGCCGTCCCGGCCGCGGACCGACCGCATGTCACCGATCTCGGGCCCTGGTACGACGTCTGCCGCCCAGAATGCTGCGAGAACGTCCGCCGGGGGTTCAGCCCCGCCGCGGCCGGGGTGGCGCCGTAGTCATGCGGCTCTGGTCATTGCATCCCCGCCTGCTGGACCGGCAGGGTCTCATCGCCTGCTGGCGCGAGGCCCTGCTGGCCCAGGCCGTGCTGCTCGGGCGGACCCGCGGCTACACCCGCCATCCTCAGCTGGAACGCTTCCGCTCTCAGGAGGACCCGCAGGCGGCCATCGCCGCCTACCTCACCGGTCTCCACCAGGAGGCCGGGGTGCGCGGATACCGGTTCGACGCCGACCGCATCGACCGCCCAGCGGCGGGCTCCGCCGAGCGCGTGACGACGCCGATCCCCGTGACCTCCGGGCAGCTCGCCTTCGAAGCCGACCACCTCCGGGCCAAACTGGCTCGCCGCTCCCCGGAGCTGCTGGCCGACTGGGCGGCGACGTGCCCAGACGGAGACGGGTCACCGTGGCCGGTGCATCCACTGTTCACCGAGGTGCCGGGCGGCGTGGAGGATTGGGAGCGCCCCTGACGGCGTGGTCGGCCCCACTCGACGGGGTGCGGACGGAAGGGCGTCAGAAGCGCCAGTATTGTGGTGTCATGCGGATCGATCACGGGCCGGAGCACGGCACACTCACCTTGCGCAGCAGCACCAAGGGATTCGGCGCCTGGCTGGGCCTGGCCATCGGAGTGTTCGGGGCGAGCATCGGCACCGCCGTCATCGGAATGGCGCTGGCCGGTGGGGCGTTGGCGGAGATCGGCCATCTCGCCTGGCTGTTCCTGCTCCACCCGATGATCTTCCTGACCGTGGGATTCGGCATCTTCGGTGCGAGCAAGAAGGTCTCGGCCACGCTGCGCCCCTATGGGGAGTCTGAGGCACATTTCCGCCGCTGGTATGGGATCCAGCGGCGCGACGACACGTTCACCGCCCACCAGGTGCGAGTGGTCCGGCTCCACACCGAGGTCCGCATCAGTCGCAGCAACAACGGCAGTCGGCGCGACCTGGTCACCTTCATGAGCCTGGGCCTGCAGGACGGCGGGGAGATCCTGATCGGCGTCAATCGGCGCGGCAGCTTCTTCCAGCGTGAGCAGGCGCTCGTGGAGGAGGCCGGGCGGGTCGCCGAGTTCCTGGGTGTGCCGGTGGAGCGCAGCGGCCACGGCGCACCCCAGGGCTGGGGGCCCGACGTCGGATGGAACTCCGGCCAGTCGGGGCATCCCGGCCAGCACGCTCGGTACGGCTACCCCAGTGGGTCAGACCAGCCGGACCAGTCCGGCTGGTCCCAGGCGCAGCGGCAGGGCTGGTACAGGTCAGGCCAGGGACAGGACCAGCAGCAGACGCAGCAGCACGGTCAGCAGCACGGTCAGCAGCACGGTTGGCAGGGCCACCAGGACCCGCCACAGACGCCCGAGGGGTATCACGACCCCTACGATCTCGGGCGCTGAACCGGCCTCGCCCAGAGGTCCAGCCGTTCAGCTGTGCCGTCGCAGATGCCGCAGCTGATCAGCTCCGGAGACCAGCAGCACAGCGGCCCCGAGCCAGACGGCGGCCG
Organism: Nesterenkonia aethiopica; assembly: GCF_039534665.1. Classification (NCBI taxonomy): domain Bacteria; kingdom Bacillati; phylum Actinomycetota; class Actinomycetes; order Micrococcales; family Micrococcaceae; genus Nesterenkonia; species Nesterenkonia aethiopica. The sequence continues at coordinate 95,372 of NZ_BAAAVT010000006.1, forward strand.
CCGGGCCCACCGGCCCGGCCAGAGCTCCGGCGGCGGCCGGCATGGCGACCTGGCCCAGCCGGTTGCCGATCAGTCGCAGGGCGAGGGCCGGGTCGCTCCAACCTTCGGGAACGGCGGCGGTGACCATCGTCATCGTCAGCGGCTGACCGAGCCCCAGGAAGAATCCGCCCACCGCCATCAGGGCGCCGGCCATGGCGACGGTCCCGGTGGTGAAGGGCATGGCGGCGAAGCTGATGGCGGAGAGCAGCAGGGACAGTACCAGCAGCACCTCCCGAGAGATCCGGCGCACCAGTCCGCCCAGCAGGACCCGCGAGGCCAGGGAGCCCAGCCCGCGCAGGGCCAGGAGCAGCCCCACCTCCGACGGGCTCAGCCCGGCCTGCTGGCCCAGCAGGGGAAGGAACGCCACCAGCACGTCGGTCAGCGCGAGCAGTCCGGCGGAAGCGGCGATATGCGAGCCCACCCTCGGGGTGCGCAGGATCGCCCGCGTGGAGGCCTTCGGCTCGCCGTCGCGGGCTGAGGCGGCCACGCCCGTCGCCGGGGCGCCGTGTGCGTGGCGGCGCATCCGCCACAGCGCGAGGAACAGCAGCAGGGCTCCTGGCAGGGCCGCCGCACCTCCGGCGAGGATCGACAGGTCGATGCCGGTCCCCACGTCTTCGGGCGCACTGATGATCCATCCGGCCACGGGCGGCCCCAGCATCTGACCGGCGGAGACGGCGGCGGTGAACCAGCCGAAGGCCGCATCGCGCTTCGCCGGATCGGCCGCGCGGGTCACCCCGCTCTGCCCGCCGATGGCGAAGACCAGCTGCCCCAGGCCCAGCGCGGCGCTTCCGAGGACCACACCCCACACCGCCGAGGAGAAGGCGATCGCCGCGGCTCCGGCGGCCATCACGCACAGGCCCCCGCCGATCAGGCCGGCCACGGTGCCCATGCGCTGGATGAGCCGCCCCACAGGCATCGCGATCACCAAGGGGACGATGGCGTAGGAGGCCGCCACCAGTCCGACGACGGCGGCGTCACCGCCGAGGGCGTCCACCTTGTACGTGGTGGCCGGGCGGATCATGTTGACCGAGAACTGGCCCAGCATCGAGGTCAGGACCAGCAGCGGAAGCCACAGACGGGAGGAGGGACGCACGGGACCCATCATGGCCCATCGGCGGCGTCGGCGACGCGCCCGCGCACGTCATCTCACCATCTGGCCACCACCTGTCGCCCGCTCCGCTCCCGCCGGTCGGGCCGTCCGACTCAGCCGACCCCCAGCACCCCCTGAGCGATGAGCACCGAGGCCAGGAAGGTCGCGGTGAACACCGCCAGCCCCACAGGCACGATCTTCCAGCCCACGGAGCGCAGGATCCGTGCGTCGCGCCCCAGGCCCAGCCCGGCCAGCACCAGCACCGAGGTGGTCATCGGGAGGAAGGCCACCGGCTCCACCAGCGCCAGCACCGTGTCCGCCACGGGGGACCACGGCGTGGAGGCAGCCATGGCGAGGGTCATCGCCGTCACGATCGCGGAGATGCGCAGGAAGCGGCGGGCCAGCAGGCCCAGCACCACGAAGACCACGATCAGGCCTATCCCCGGCAGCGCCGAGAGGGTGACCGCGCCGTCGTGGGCCCAGAGGGCGGCGATCGTCAGCACGGTGGACAGGGCCAGCAGGGCGGCAGGGTGGACCCGCTGAACCGGCGCCTCCACCTTCTGCGCAGACACCTCGACGCCGCTGAGAAACTCCTCGGCCTGCTCGCCCTCGTCAGCACGACGGCGGCGGGTCAGGAGCCGGTAGAGCCGGTCGGCCAGGGGAAGGGCCACATAGACGCCGATGTAGAGGCCCAACGCGGAGCTGAGCAGGTTGCTCATCGCTGCGAGCGCGAGGATCTCGCCCTCCATGCCGGGGAACTGGGCGACCACGGCGTTGGAGGCGGCGGCCATCATGGACCCTGATCCCACGCCGGAGCCCATAGCCAGGGCGAGCGGATTGAACCACCCGGTGCCGGCCAGCATGGAGGCCAGCAGGCCGATCCAGAGGGCGCCGAAGACGGTGCCGAAGATATAGATGGCCAGCACGCCGCGGATCTCGCGGGACTCGGTCCCGTAGCGCTCGCCCACCATGGCGAAGGAGCCTTCACGGCCGATGGAGAACGTGGCACCCACCGAGGCGCGGCGCATGCCCAGGAGGACTGCCAGGGGCATGGCGATGAGGATCGTGGCCAGGTTGCCGATCTCCTGCAGGACCAGCGCGGGCCCCACCTGGACGAGCACATCGAGGTTCTCTCCGACCATGAAGGCCAGGCGGGTGGTCAGCAGCAGCACGCCGATCTGCATGGCCACCGAGGCGATCCTCTGAGCGCCCTCCGGAAAGGGCCGCACCTTCTGCAGGCTGACCGTGGCACCCAGCAGCAGCCCCCAGATCAGTGGCAGCAGGGTGAGCGTGCCGATGCCCACGCCGACCTCCTGGGCGCCGATCAGCTCCGCCAGCACGGTCAGCAGCGCACCGACCAGCAGCAGCGGGATCCACAGGCGCGCACGGGAGCGCACCGAGGTCTTCTCAGGGGCCTTCTCCGCGTGCTTCTCCGGGGGCGTCACGGAGCGGGGAGCGCGCGACCTCATGCCGGCACCCCCTCGGTGAACGGGGCCCGGGTCGTCTGCTCGGCGATCAGCTCGGCCCGCAGGTCCGCGTCGGAGGCCGCCTCGATGATGGTCTGGGCCATGGCGATGGCGCCGTCGACGGCCGCGGCGTCGCCTCCGGGGGAGACGGCGTCGTCGGCGAAGCCACGAGTGTGGGGCGGTGCGCCGCTGCCGTCGACATCGATCATCGGGTGGATGGCGGGCACATGCTGGGAGACGTTGCCCATATCCGTGGAGCCACCGGTCAGTCCGCCGGTGTCCGCGAGGCGGCGCCCCAGTGCCCGCACCGCGTCACGGTAGGGTCCAGCCAGCCGGGGGTCCTGGCGCAGCGGGGCATAGAGGGGCTCGGTCTCCTCCACCTGCATCTGGCAGCCGGTGGCCAGAGCGCCGGCCGAGAAGCAGTCCTCCACACGCCGACGCAGGCTGTGCAGCGCCTCGAGGTCGAAGTCGCGGACCTCGACGTCCACCACGGTGCGCTCCGGGATGATGTTGGTGGCCTGGCCGCCGTCGCGGACGAACAGGCCGATCCGGGAGGAGGCGGGGACCTGCTGGCGCAGCAGCCCCACTGCCACCTGGGCGACGACGGCAGCGTCGGCGGCGTTGACGCCGTCGGTGGGGGCCGCCGCCGCGTGGGCGGCACGCCCGGTGAAGGTGACGGCGAAGCGCGCGACCCCCTGGGAGGCGGTCTCCACCGGATCGGCGTCGACGGTGCCGGGATGGACCATCAGGGCCACGGTGTGGTGGTCGAAGCAGCCCCGCTCCAGCATGAGGACCTTGCCGCCGCCGTGCTCCTCCGCGGGGGTGCCGACGACCTCCACGGTGAGACCGAGGTCGTCCGCGACGGCGGCCAGTCCGATGGCGGCGCCGACGGCGGCGGTGGCGATGATGTTGTGCCCGCAGGCGTGGCCGATCTCGGGCAGCGCGTCATACTCGGCGCAGATCCCGACGACGAAGTCGCCGGTGCCGTACCGGGCGGTGAAGGCGGTGGGCAGGTCCGCCACCGGTGCGGTGATGGCGAATCCGGCGTCGGCGAGCTCGTCGCGCAGCCGGGCGGCGCTGCGGTGCTCCTCGAAGGAGGTCTCGGCCAGGCCGTGGATGTCATGGCTGAGACGGGTCAGGCGCTCGCGGATCTGCAGCACGGACTGGGTGGCGCGGTGGTGGGGTGAGGGCATCGGAGGACCTCTCGATAGTGGTGATCCTGGTCACAGCCACGGTAGGATCGTGCGGCATCAGGAGGTTTCAGGTGCAGGATTCCGTCAATGATGTCCCGGATGTGCAGGATCCGATCAGGTTGCAGGAGAATGATCTTCGTCTGATTCAGGCGCTGCAGATCAGTCCGCGGGCCGGATGGAGCGAGCTCGGCCGTGCCCTCGGCGCGGCCCCGACCACAGCGGCCCGGCGCTGGGAGCGGCTGGAGTCCTCCGGTGCCGCCTGGGTCTCCTGTCAGCCGCTGCATGGGCGGGACTCCGCCATCGCCGTGCTGGAGGTCGTCTGCCGCGCCGGCGACATCCTGCAGGCGGCCCGCACCTTGGCCGAGGATGCGGCGGCCATGACGATCGACGTCACCGCCGGCGGCCGGGACCTGCTCATCACCGTCACCTGCCCGGACCAGCTGGCGCTCGGCCGCTACCTGCTCGAACGGGTGGCGCAGATCCCCGAGGTCGAATCCGTGCGCAGCCATGTGGTCACCCGGGTGTACCTGGATGCCAGCCGGTGGAGGCTGCGCAGCCTCACGTCGCGGGAGGAGAGCCGGATCTCCAGCGCCCTGCCTCCCCCCCCGGTTCGACCTCCGCTCCGACCATGGACGCTCTGGAGCGCAAGCTCGTGGAGAAGCTCTCCGTGGACGGCCGACGCTCCGTCCAGCGCCTGGCCGAGGACCTCGACGTCTCCGAGAGCACCGTGCGACGCCGCCTGCGCAGCCTGACCGACGCCGGGGCGCTGCGCTTGCGCTGCGAGGTCGCCCGGGGGCTCACCGAGTGGCATGTCCTCGAGTGGTTCTTCCTACGGGTGCCGCCCGCCCACATCGACGAGGCCGGTCAGGTGCTCTCCGGGATCCCGGAGCTGCGCGCCGTGCTGTCCACCACCGGGCCCGCCAACGTCATCGTCGCCGCCTGGCTGCGCACCGTGGCCGACGGTCAGCGCCTCGAGAGGCGCCTGACCCAGCTGCTGCCCTGGATGGAGGTCATCGACCGCAGCGTGGTGCTGCGCCCGGTCAAGCTGGTGGGCCGGCTGCTGGACGCCCGAGGCCTCGCCGTCGGGACCGTGCCGCTGCGGGGCGACGGCGGCCGACACGGGTGGTGAGCGCCGTGCGGCCCCGCCCCGACGCCGTGTCCGGCCGCCGCGACGGTCCTGTCACCCGGAGATGATCAGCCCGATCCCGGCGCAGACGACGGCGGCTCCCAGGGTTCGCCTGACGGGGTCCGGCTCCTTGAACAGCCACCAGGCCAGCAGCGCTCCGATCACGATGGAGGACTCCCGCACCGGGGCGACCAGCGCGACCGGCGTCGTCGTCATCGCATAGAGCACCAGGATGTAGGCCAGCGGGGAGAGTGCGGCCACGATGATCACTGGACGGCGGTCTGTGCGCCAGGTGGGACGGATCAGGCTGCGCCGGCGCAGCACCCAGGGGAGCATCACGGCGGACTGCAGCACGCTGCTCAGTGCGAAGTACAGGATGGGCTCCAGCCCCAGGGCGGTCACGGCGAAGCTGTCCCACAGGGTGTAGGCGGCGATGGCGGCACCGGTGGCACTGCCGTAGAGCAGGCCGGTCCGCAGGCGGTCGCCGCGGCGGAGCAGACGCCGGCCGGTGACGATCAGGATCCCGCCCACGACGACCGCGCCGCCGGTCAGTGCGGCGATGCCCGGGCGTTCGCCGAGCAGACCGACGGCGACCACCATCGTCAGCACCGGTCCCACTCCGCGGGCCACCGGATAGACCACGCCCAGATCGGCTCGGCGGTACCCGGTCTGCAGCAGTGTGGCGTAGCCGATGTGGATCACCGCGCTGACCAGGGCGGCGGCGACCAGCTCCCAGCCGTAGGCGGCACCGGTGCGCAGCATCTGGACCAGGCCCACCGGCAGGCAGAGCAGCCCGCCGAGCGTGAAATAGCACCACACGAACACCGTGGTGTCCCCGCGGGCGGTCTTGGCCGCGAGGTTCCACACCGCGTGGAACACGGCCGCGGTGAGGATGAGCGTCAGGGCCCCGGTGCTCACGGCGGTCCTGCAGGCCACGGGTCGTGAGGCGAGGTGCGCCTGGAATCGGTCGTCACAGTCGAGAGGCTACCCGAGGGTCCGGAGCGATCCGGACGCAGCGCTCAGGCGCCGCCCGGGGGAGGGGGTGTCGCGCCGCACACCGGACCACGCTCGTGACTTTCGGCACCTGCAGGTGCCGTGCCGCCCACCTAGCGTGGGACTCATGAAAGATGCACCGCGGGCCTCGACGATGCCGTCCCCTCGACTGTCTCGTCCTGCGAGGCTGAGTGTGGCCGTGCTCGGCTGTCTGGTCATCTGGGTCTCCGTCACCCACCTGACGGCCCTGTGGTGGGGAGAGGAGATGACGCTGGGCCGGCATGTGGCCAACGCGGTGGGCGTGCTGCTCCTGGCGGTGCCGATGGTCGTGGCCCTGCGTCGGTGGCTCGACCGGCGGCCGCTGGCCGCCCTGGGCCTTCCGGGGTGGAGCACGGCTCTGGCGGACCTGGTGCGCGGGATGCTCACTTGGGTGTTGCCGGCCGGGATCGGACTTGCCGCGGTGGTCCTGTTCGGCTGGGTGGAGATCCGTGTCGACGCGACGCCGGGGGAGCTGCTGGGTGCTGTGCTGCTGCTGATCCTGCTGGTGTTCGTCTTCGAGGCGTTCCCTGAGGAGCTCATCTTCCGCGGGTACATCTACAGGAATCTGGCGGATGTGATGCCGCCCTGGGTGGCCGTCGTCGTGCAGGCGCTGCTGTTCTCCGCCTTCGGCACCGTCCTGTGGGTGATCACCGCCGGGTGGGGCGTGCTCCTCGAGCGGTCCGTCATGTTCTTCGCGATGGCCGTCGTGGTGGGGCTGCTGCGGGTGATGTCCGGTTCGATCTGGGGCCCGATCGGTTTCCACCTGGCATTCCAGGTGACGATGCAGCTGGTCCTCTCCTCGCACTATGCGGCCATCGAGGTCGATGATGAGGCGATCTTCACGCTCGCCACGGCGGTCCTGGCGTTCTGTGCGGCGACGACGGTGGCGGCATTGCTCTGGCGCGGCCCCGTGAACTGGAGCACACCGGAGGCGACGGGGCGAATCCTGGTGCGCCGCAGGGAGGCGCACAGCTCACGGGCGGCGTCCGGTCCGGACGCAGATGACGGGGTTGGAGGCAGGTGAGGGGCGGGGCCCTTGTCTTGGGGTCATCGTGCGAAGGGACCTCGTGCCTGGGGTTCGCGGGGCGGGGAAGCGATCTCTCGAGACGGTCGAGGCCCAGCCCCTGCTGGAGTACCCGGAGGAGGTCATCCAGGGGGAGCGGGTCCTGCCCCTGCGCTTCCGGGTGCGCCGGGAGACGGCGCCGTCTGCCTGAGCGACGGCGTTCTGGTGCCCCCGGCAGGATTCGAACCTGCGACACCCGCTTTAGGAGAGCGGTGCTCTATCCCCTGAGCTACGGAGGCTGGGACCCGACCATCCTACCGGTTGCCCAGCGGGCGCGCGGTCCGTTCCACGGAGCGTCGCACCATCGCCATGATCACCGCGATGATCAGCAGCGAGCCCACCACCGCGAAGAGCAGCCAGCTGCTCACGGTGAGGGCGGAGGCGGTGTGCACCAGGGAGGAGTCCACGCTCTCAGCGGTGAGGATCTCGTCGATCAGGAAGTTCTCGGCGATGTCCATGGCGCTGAACAGGCCCGCGGCGGCCAGCAGCAGCCAGCGCACCACGGATTCGCGCATCATCAGCCCCACCACCGCCCAGGCGGTGAGGAAGAAGGAGACGGGGAACAGGATCCCGGCGGTCTTGTGCACGAAGTTCAGCTGGCCGATCGCGTCGTCGTCCATCACGTTGCGCAGCCGCTCGATGTCGGAGGCGTCATAGCCGGTCAGCAGCCCATCCGGCATGGAGAAGCCCCCGGTGAACTGCGTCATCTGCGGCAGCGCGATCAGGTGCAGATAGATGAACAGGAAGACGGTGGTGCCCAGCAGCGCGTAGACCAGCATCCGCGGATTGGATTGGGCCTCGTCGGCGGCCCGCTGGTCGGCGCCGGCGAGGAACCTGCGCCCCGCGGAGGGCCGCCTCCCAGAGGAGGGTCCGCGGCCCGACGTCGCCCCGGAGTCCGCGGCTGGGTTGCCGCGGGTGGCCTTCCGTCGTCTGGACATCCTGTTCCTTCCTGATGATCAGCGCAGGCGCTGCGGCCCTGCCGTGAGAGGTGGCGGGTCCGGGCTCCATTGTTGCAGAGCGCGGGATGCGGCCCGCGGGCGTCCGTCACAGCCCGCCCTTAGACTTGAGGGACCATGGAGTTCCTCTTCACCCCGCCCTCAGAGCGTCCCTCCGAGACCGCCCGCGCCGCCAAGGCCGCCGACGACGGCGCCCCGGCCGTCCTGCAGGATCCCGCCGCCTCCGGCGGGTCCCCGGGATCCGCGACCGGTGCGGTCACCCCGGCCGACCCCACCCGTGGCCTGAACCCTCAGCAGAAGGAGGCGGTGCTGCACACCGGGTCCCCGCTGCTGATCGTCGCCGGCGCGGGCTCCGGCAAGACGAGCGTGCTCACCCGGCGCATCGCCCATATGCTCCAGACCGGAGCGGCCCGCCCGCACGAGATCCTGGCGATCACCTTCACCAACAAGGCCGCCCGGGAGATGAAGGAACGCGTGGTGAGCCTGGTCGGCCCCGCGGCGGAGCGCATGTGGATCTCCACCTTCCATTCCTCCTGCGTGCGGATCCTGCGCGCCGAGGCGGCGAACCTGGGCCGGAAGTCCGCCTTCACCATCTACGACGCCGCCGACTCCCTGCGGCTGATCACCACCATCGCCAAGCTCCATGACCTGGACCCCAAGCGGTTCGCTCCGCGGGCCATCAAGAACCGGATCTCCACGCTGAAGAATGAGCTGGTCGATGCCGAGGAGTTCACGGCCACTGCGCCGAACGAGCCCTTCTCCGAGGCCGTGGCCACCGTGTATCGGGAGTACACCCAGCGGCTGCGTCAGGCCAACGCCTATGACTTCGACGACCTGCTCGCCGAGACCGTCTACATGTTCGACGCCTTCCCCGGCATCCTGGACGGCTACCGGCGGCGCTTCCGCCATGTGCTGGTGGACGAGTACCAGGACACCAACCACGCCCAGTATCGCCTGGTCCGCCAGCTGACCGGAGGCCCCGGCGACGGCGTGCAGACCCCGGGGGCCGAGCTGACCGTCGTCGGCGACTCGGACCAGTCCATCTATGCCTTCCGCGGTGCGGATATCCGCAACATCACCGGCTTCGAGCGGGACTACCCGGACGCCACCACCATCAAGTTGGAGCAGAACTACCGCTCCACCCAGACGATCCTCGACGCAGCCAACGCCGTGATCTCCCAGAACCCGGGACGCACCGAGAAGAAGCTGTGGACCGACGAAGGTTCCGGCGAGCCCATCACGTTGCATGTGGCGCCCTCCGAGTCTGACGAGGCCGAATGGATCGCCCGCACCATCGATGACCTCGGGGACCGGGAGGGCATCCGGCCGGCCGACGTCGCCGTGTTCTACCGGACCAACGCGCAGTCCCGCTCCCTGGAGGAGCGCCTGGTCAGCCGCGGCATCCCGTACCGGGTGGTCGGCGGCACGCGGTTCTATGACCGCAAGGAGATCAAGGACGCCCTGGCGTACCTGCACGCCCTGAACAATCCCGACGACGACGTCAACCTCCGCCGCATCCTCAACGAGCCCAAGCGCGGCATCGGAGACCGGGCCGAAGGTGCGGTCGCCGCGCTGGCCCAGCGGGACCGGACCACGTTCTTCGAGGCGCTGCGCCGGGCCGAGGAGGCCCCGGCCATGGCGACCCGCTCGCTGAAGGCCGTGGACTCCTTCGTCCGGATGATGGACGACCTCGCCTCCCTGCTGGAGGCCGAGAAGCCCTCGGTGGTGCTGGAGGCGGTGCTCGAGCAGACCGGGATGCTCGAAGCGCTGCGGCAGTCCAAGGATCTGCAGGACGAGTCCCGGGCGGACAACCTCGGCGAGCTGGTGGCCGTGGTCAAGGAATATGAGGCCTCCACCGAAGGCGGCACGCTCGCGGACTTCCTGGAGCAGGTCTCCCTCATCGCCGACGCCGACGCCGTCCCGTCCGCCGGAGACGCAGAGTCCGAGAAGCTCGCCCAGGAGCAGGGTCAGGTCACGCTCATGACGCTGCACACCGCCAAGGGGCTCGAATTTCCTGTGGTCTTCCTCACGGGCATGGAGCACGGCATCTTCCCGCATGCCCGCTCCATGTCCGACGGCGAACAGCTGGCCGAGGAGCGTCGCCTGGCCTATGTGGGGCTCACCCGGGCCCGGCATCGGCTGTACCTGAGCCGCGCGGAGTCCCGCCACCTGTGGGGCCAGCACCAGTACAACCCGCCCAGCCAGTTCCTCGGCGAGATTCCCGAGGACCTGCTCCATGTCGATGCGGCATCGTCATCAGGCCTCGGCGCAGGGTTCTCCGGGGGGCTGGGCGGCCATCACTACGGGACCCCCAGCTTCGGTGGTGGCCCGTCCTCACGCGGATCCGCGGGCGGCTCCGGCTGGTCCTTCAGCGGCGGCTCCGGCGGGGGCCGCTCCGGGGGAACCGGCCGGGCAGGGCGCTCCGAGCCCACCGTCTATGGGGCGGCGAACAGCGAGAAGACGTCATCTGCGCTGCCCGGGGCGACCGGCGGCGTCGCGCCCCGTCAGGTGGACCCCAGCCGGACGATCCCCTCCCTGGCCCCCGGTGACAAGGTCTCTCACCAGAAGTTCGGTCGTGGCGAGGTCCTGGCTGTGGAAGGCACGGGGGACAAGACTGTGGCGAAGGTCAGCTTCGCAGGGACCGAGAAGCGTCTGCTCCTGCGATATGCTCCCCTGGAGAAGGCCGACTGAGCCTTCAGGCTCAGCGTTGCGCCCAGCGTGCAGCGTGGCCGCTCAGCCCGTGCCGGCGGGTCCCGCCGTCGACGTCGGGCTGAGGTTGTCAGAAACGACTTCGACGCAGAAGGACACCACCCGTGGACCTGTATGAGTACCAGGCGCGCGATCTGTTCGAGGCACACGGAGTTCCCGTGCTGGCCGGAATCGTGGCGCAGACCCCGGAAGAAGCGAAGGCAGCTGCTGAGCAGATCGGCGGCGTCGTCGTCGTCAAGGCTCAGGTCAAGGTCGGAGGGCGAGGCAAGGCCGGCGGCGTGAAGCTGGCCAAGACCGCCGACGAGGCCTATGAGCACGCCAAGGCGATCCTGGGCATGGACATCAAGGGGCACACCGTGCACCGGGTGATGATCGCGCAGGGCGCGGACATCGCGGAGGAGTACTACTTCTCGATCCTTCTGGACCGCGCCAACCGCGACTACCTGGCCATGTGCTCCAAGGAGGGCGGCGTCGAGATCGAGCAGCTCGCCGAGGAGCGCCCCGAGGCGCTGGCGCGGGTGAACTTCGACCCCAACACCGGCATCGACGCCGGCAAGGCCGCCGAGATCGCCGAGCAGGCCGGCTTCTCCGCCGACGAGGTCCCCGCCCTGGCCGAGGTGTTCCAGCAGCTGTGGACCGCGTTCTCCCAGGAGGACGCCACCCTCGTGGAGGTCAACCCGCTGGTCAAGACCGGTGAGGGCACGATCATCGCCCTCGACGGCAAGGTCACCGTGGACGAGAACGCCGACTTCCGTCAGCCGGGCCACGCTGAGCTCGTCGACGAGCAGGCCGAGGACCCGCTGGAGGCCAAGGCCAAGGCCAACGACCTCAACTACGTCAAGCTCGACGGCGAGGTGGGGATCATCGGCAACGGGGCCGGTCTGGTCATGTCCACCCTCGACGTCGTCGCCTACGCGGGCGAGGCCCACAACGGTGTGAAGCCCGCCAACTTCCTGGACATCGGAGGCGGCGCCTCGGCCGAGGTGATGGCCAACGGCCTCGACGTCATCCTCGGTGACGACCAGGTCAAGTCCGTGTTCGTCAACGTCTTCGGCGGCATCACCGCCTGCGACGCCGTGGCCAACGGCATCGTCAAGGCCCTGGAGATCCTGGGCGAGGCCGCCACCAAGCCGCTGGTGGTCCGCCTGGATGGCAACAGCGTGGAGGAGGGCCGCCGCATCCTGCGGGAGGCCGACCACCCGCTGGTCACCCTGGCCACCTCCATGGACGAAGGCGCCGACAAGGCCGCCGAACTGGCGAACAAGTAAGGACTGAGGATCGAGCATGGCTATCTTTCTGAACAAGGACTCCAAGGTCATCGTCCAGGGCATCACCGGCGGCGAGGGCTCCAAGCACACGGCCCGCATGCTGCTGGCCGGGACGAACATCGTCGGCGGCGTCAACGCCCGCAAGGCCGGCACCACCGTCACGCACACCGATCAGCACGGTGACGAGGTCGAGCTGCCCGTGTTCGGCTCCGTCTCCGAGGCGATGGAGAAGACCGGCGCCGACGTCTCGGTGGTCTTCGTGCCGCCGAAGTTCGCCAAGGACGCCGCCGTCGAGGCCATCGACGCCGGCATCGGCCTGCTGGTGGTCATCACCGAGGGTATCCCGGTGCAGGACTCCGCCGAGTTCTACAACTACTCGCTGACCAAGACCGGCGCCGACGGCAAGCCCGTCACCCGGATCCTGGGCCCGAACTGCCCCGGCATCATCACCCCGGGCGAATCGCTGGCCGGCATCACCCCGGCCAACATCACCGGCAAGGGCGGCGTCGGGCTGGTCTCCAAGTCCGGGACCCTGACCTACCAGATGATGTACGAGCTGCGTGATCTCGGCTTCTCCACCTCCATCGGCATCGGTGGTGACCCGGTGATCGGCACCACGCACATCGACGCGCTGGAGGCCTTCGAGAACGACCCGGAGACCAAGGCGATCGTGATGATCGGTGAGATCGGCGGCGACGCCGAGGAGCGTGCGGCCGAGTACATCAAGGCCAACGTCACCAAGCCGGTGGTCGGCTACGTGGCTGGCTTCACCGCCCCGGAGGGCAAGACCATGGGCCACGCCGGCGCCATCGTCTCCGGTTCCTCCGGCACTGCGGAGGCCAAGAAGGAGGCCCTCGAGGCCGCGGGCGTGAAGGTCGGCAAGACCCCGTCCGAGACCGCGCACCTGCTGCGTGAGGTCTACCCGGTCGCGGTGGAGCCCTCCGCGCTCTGACGCTTCCCGCACGCAGCTGAGGCTCGCACCCATGGAGCTCGCCGAGTTCGCTCCAGGGTGCGGGCCTCAGCTGTCTGTGGGGCGTGCTGTCTGCGGGCGTGCGGGCCTATTTCCCCGCCTTGACGGCCTCTGCCGTTGAGGAGTCATTTCCCCGTGGATCTCGCGCTGCTGAAGCGCTTCTCGTCCTGCGGAATGTCTGGGATTCTGACTCCTGGATGAGCGGGGCCCACGGGCGGTGTCAGGTCTCGTCGTCGCGCGCTCCGCTGACCCAGTCGATGTAGCGCCGGGCGGACCGTTCGACGGCCGCAGCGGCGTCGGCGGAGATGTGCCGGGCGAAATTGCCGTAGAGCCTGTCGTAGTCATGCTGCGCGGCATGATCGGCGAGGCGACGCACCACAGCAGGGGAGAGCGGGATCATGTTCGGGTAGGAGCGCATGAACGTGACCCACCCCTGGTCCGCCACGGGGAAGATGGCGTCACCGCTGAACAGCACGCCGCGCCCATCTGGAGCCCTCCAGCGGGCCACCATGGAGCCGGGGAAGTGTCCGCCGATCTGGGTGGCCACCAGGTCTTCGGCGATCTGCACCCGATCGTCCCAGACCACGGTGCGGGCAGGGCGCAGAGCCAGCCAGTGCTCATCCGCGGCGGAGACGTACACGCCCGCGTCGCTGAACGCCTCAGCCCACAGCGACTGCACCCCGTACATATGAGGATGCGAGGCCAGGATCGCCGCCACCCCGCCCACCGATGCGACGACGGCGACGGCGTCGTCGTCGATGTAGGCCGGGGGCTCGATCATCACGTTCCCGATGCTCGTGCGCACCAGGCTGGTCACCTGCCCGATGCCCGGGCCGTCGTGCAGGACCAGACCGTGCACCCCGGGCTCCCGAGTGATCAGCTCCAGGTGCGCCCCGGCCTGCGCGGCCTCCTGCGGGGAGGTCCATGCCTGGCCCTGGGGCGGCACGTGCTGTCGCTCGTCGGCGCAGATCGGGCAGCGGTCGGGGCGATCGTGAGGTGGGCGCTCCACCCCGCAGGTACGGCACTGCAGCACCCGTCGACGCGGTGCGGTGGGAGCTCCGGAGGGAGGGGAATCGGCTTCGGCGGGTTGGCCGGTCGGCGGGCCGGAAGCGCGATCGGCAGGGTCATCGGCAGCGTGATCGGTGGGCATGGCCTCATGCTGATCCTGCGCGGCATCGGGGCGTCAAGAGTCGCGGGCCGACGGTGAGGACGCAGGTGGTGGTGCCGTCCCCCGAGGGGTCGGCCACTCGGGTGAGCAGTCAGCCTGACGGCGCAGCATGGAGGCGCGTTCGACGTGTGTTCTACGAGATGTAGAAGAACGGTGGGAGGCGGAGTAGACTGCGAGCCCCGCGCACCTCCTGCGCGGCGGGAGAGAGGACCATCCCATGATGTTCGATCATCCCGAAGACACTCCGATCCTCACCCTCTCCTCTGACGAGAGCTGGCAGCTCCTCGAGGGGGTGCGGCACGGTCGGCTCGTCACCGTGGTGGCGGGCCGGGTCGACATCTTCCCGGTCAACGTCGTCGCCGACGACCGCACCCTGGTGTTCCGCACGGGGGGAGGGGTCCAAGCTGGCAGAGGCCACCATCAACGACGACGTCGTGTTCGAAGCCGATGGCATCCACGACGAGGAGGCATGGTCTGTGGTGGTGCGCGGTTCCGCCCGGGAGCTGCGCACCGATGCAGAGCTGACCGCAGCGCGTGAGCTGGACCTGCACCCGTGGACCCCCACGCCGAAGGAACACTTCGTGCGGATCGCTCCCACGGAGATCAGCGGTCGGCACTTTCGGCTCGGGGAGCAGCCCGAACAGCAGCTCGGCGACGGCACAGGGGCTGCCTGAACCGGTTGAAGCAGAAGGTTCGCCCGGCTGCGGCAGGAGCGCTCAGGCCATCAGTCGAGCACGACGCCGAACGCTGACCCCAGCGCGTAGGTGATGGCCGCAGCTCCCATGCCGATGCCCAGCTGGCGCAGCCCCCGCAGCAGCGGGGAGGCGCCGGAGAGTAGGCCCACGATCGCACCGGTGCACAGCAGCGCCACCCCCACCAGGGAGAGGGAGAGCACGACGGCGGAGAGCCCGGCCATGCCGAACAGATAGGGCAGCACCGGGATCAGTGCCCCGGCGGCGAAGCAGCCGAAGCTGGAGAATGCGGCCGTCCAGGCGCTGCCGACCACGTCATGGTCGTCCTGGTCGCCCTCCTCCACGGGCTGCCAGGACTTCGACGGGTTGCAGTCGCAGTCGAAGACTCCCAGGCGTTCCATAGCGCGGTGTTCGGCGTCCTCCCGGCTGAGTCCTCGAGCCCGGTACACCAGCACCAGCTCGTTCTGATCGAAGTCCAGATCCGGGGCGGCCTTCAGGGTGACCTGAGTGGGGCGGGTGGCGGCCAGCAGCTCCCGCTGGCTGCGTACCGATACGTACTCCCCGGCGGCCATGGACAGTGCCCCGGCGAGGAGTCCGGCGATGCCGGTGGCCAGGATAATCGAGGCCCCCACGCCGGTGCCGCCCATGCCCATGATGAGAGCCAGGTTGGAGACCAGGCCGTCATTGGCGCCGAACACGGCCGCGCGGAACCCACCGGAGAGCTTCTCCCGGCCCCGAGTGGCCAGCCCTCGGACGACCTCCTCGTGGATGGCCTCGTCGGCCGCCATGCCGGCGGTCGCATCCGAGTCCTTCGCGTAGGGGGAGTCAGATTCGGCTCGCTGGGCCAGGGCAAGGATGAACACGGAGCCGAAGATCCGCGCCATCCAGCCCAGCAGCACCCGGTGGGCCGAGGGGGAGGGCAGCTTCTCAGCCTGGGGGCCCAGCAGCTGCCGCCAGTGGTCGGCATGCCGTTGCTCCGCCTCGGCGAGCCCCAGCAGGATCAGGCGTTCCTCGCCCTGCTTGCGTTCGGCGAGGTCCGCGTAGAGCTTCCCCTCGGCGATCTCGTCGGCCAGGTAGCGCCGCCATCGGCGGGTCTGTCGGCTGGTGGGCGCGGGCGGGGCGCCGTCGTCGGTGGTCACACCACCATTGTTCCCAGCTTGAGCACGCGCCGACAGTGGGTCGGACACTGTGACGATTCTTCGGGATCCCTAAATCTCCCCGGTTCGCGCCGGCCTGCTCTCACCGCAGGAGTCGGCTGAGAGCCATTCCGGCCGCCGCCCCGCCCAGCAGTCCTCCGGCCAGGGCGAACCATGTTCGGTGCCCGGCCAGCCACATGGAGATCAGCCGGGTGGAGGAGATGCCGCCGATCTGTGTGAGCAGGGTCATCAGGTCCGAGCAGATCCACTCCTCAGCGATCCTGCCGTTCTCCACGCGGTAGATCTCATGGCTGAGGTAGTCGATGCGCTTGCCGGTGGGCTGGATCCCGAGGAACTCCCCGCGATGGGTCCCTGTGAATCTCACGCGCATCGCGACGAGGTCACCCTCGGCGAAGATGTCCTGGATGTGGACTCTCAGGTCTGGAAAGGCGGAGAACATCATCTGGATGTTCCTCCTCCATGCGGGAATGCCTCGCTTCTGCGTGGGCATGCCGGCGATGTTGATGCGGAAGTCGTCGACCATCATGTCCACGACGGCGTCGAAGTCCTGTCGTTCCAGCGCGTCGAAGGCGGCGCGCAGCAGCGGGACGGGCTCGATGGTGGTGGGTCGTGATGTGGTCATGGGGTGCTCCCCTCTCCGAGGCAACATCTTGTACATTGCATCTGCATTGAATTCTAGATGCAATGCAGATGCAATGTAAAACAGGGGTGTCGACGAGTGGCGACAGCGGCCAGACAGCTGCCTCAGGCCAGGACGGCCGCGATATGGAGGCGGAGGATGCTCTCGGCATCGTCAACGTCGAGGCCGGAGCTGAGCACCTGGATCGCCAGGCCGTCGGTGAGGGCCAACAGAGCGGCTGCGGCGGAGTGGGCATCGCTCTCGGACTCTGCGGTCGCCGCAGGGCCGGACGCATCCCGAGCGCTCCGAATCCAGTCGGCCAGGAGCATGCGCATGCCGTCGTTGCCCTCTCGCAGATACTCAGCGGCGGAGGAGTCGAGCGAGGCATGAGACATGAAGGCCAGCGCCACCCGGCCGTCCGCCCGTTCCTGCTCTGACCGGGGGAGAAGCGCGGTGAGGACGGCTTCCAGGGCGGCGGCGGGCTCCGGGGCCTCGCCGAGGGTGGAGAGCGCCTTCTGCATCCGCTCCCCGTACTGAGCGCTGGCGGAGCGCATGGCGAAGTCCAGCATGGCCTCCTTGGTGGGGAAGTAGTGCTGGACCATGCCGCCGGTGACTCCCGCTTCCGCGGCGACGCTGCGGAGGCTCACCGCTCCGAGGCCGTGGTCGGCCACCACTCGTCTCACGGCGTGTGCCAGCAGCTCCCGGCGCTGGTGGTGGTCGACCTTCTTCGGCATGGTGACATCGTGCCACAGGGCTCCCGCCGAACTTGCCGGACAGCGCGGCGTGCTCAGTCCCCGCGGCGGGCCGCCACGCCCGCCAGGAGGCGCCGGGCGGTGGGGGAGTCCACGCCGGGGGCGAGGCCCAGATAGTGCGGCGCCAGGTGATCTGAGGTGCCGCCGTCGCCGGAGGCGTCGTCGGCCCCGTCGGGCAGTCCCACGTAGGTGCCGCCGGCGCGGCGGAGGATGTGCATCCCCGCCGCCACGTCCCAGGGGCAGGTGTCCACGCCGAGGACGACGTCGGCCCAGCCGGCGGCCGCATGGCAGAGCTCCAATGCCCCGGACACCAGCCGGCGCACCGTCGCGAAGGTCGTCACCGCTTCGGCGAAGGTCACCAGGGCCGCCTGGCCGTCACGCTGCAGCGCCTCGGCGGAGGGGTAGCTGGTCACCAGGTTCAGCCGACGGTCGTCGGGGCCGAGAGCGCCCTGGGTGCTCTGCCGGCCGGTGAGGGCGCGTTCGACGCCGGCCGGGCCGCCCTCACGCAGCCAGGTGCTGTCGTCGTCGGCGGAGAAGGTCAGCTGATTGACCGGATCATGGACCACTCCGGCGACCACGACGCCGTCGACGGCCGCTGCGATGGACACGGAGAACATCGCGAATCCATGGGCGAAGTTCGAGGTGCCGTCGATCGGGTCCACGATCCACTCCACCGCGCCGGAGCCCTGGGAGCCGCCCTCCTCGCCGGTGATCCGCGAATCCGGCACGGCTGCTGTCAGCAGCTCCACCAGCCGGACCTCCGTGGCGGAGTCGTAGTGGGTGACGAGGTCGTGGGCGCTGGTCTTCTCCTGGGTCTCCACGGCCGTGCGGAAGGCCGCGGCCAGGGCCGGGCCGACGTCGTCGGCGGCGCGCATCGCCGCATGGCGCAGCAGTGCGGGGGAGGGGGGTTCGGTGGACGGCGCCTGCGGGGCGCGAGTGTCTGTCACGGGACCAGCGTAGCGGGGTGTCGGCTCGGCGGCGGGGCTGATCCCCGTGCTCGCGCGTGCGCTCCCATTGGCGCTTCCGCCCCGCGGCGACTAAGCTCGTTGACGGATGCAACTAAAGTCAGCGAGTTCCCGTCCCCGACGGCGCCCGCCGCAGACCACGCCAGAGGGCATGTCGCGGCGCGATGTCGGCTGGGCGATCGCGGGGATCCTGATCGTGTTCTTCGCCGCGATGCTGGCGATGAACATCGTGGTCACGGCGCTGCCGGTGATCGTCGGGGACCTCGACGGCACCCAGATCCAGTACAGCTGGGTGGTCGCCGCGACCCTGCTGGCCAACGCCTCCTCCACCCCGGTGTGGGGGAAGCTCGCCGACATGGTCTCCAAGAAGCGGCTCTTCCAGCTGAGCAACATCATCTTCGTGCTCAGCTCGCTGGCCGCAGGGTTCGCCGTCTCTATGGAGATGCTCATCGCGGCACGCTTCGTCCAGGGCATCGGTCTCGGCGGCCTCGGAGCGCTCGCCATGGCCATCATGGCCTCGATCGTCTCGCCGCGGGAGCGGGGCCGCTACGCCGGATACATCGGTGCGGTGCTCACCACCGCCACGGCGGCAGGGCCGCTCATCGGCGGCCTGACCGTGGACACCATCGGCTGGCGCTGGTGCTTCTTCGTCGGCGTCCCGCTCTCCCTGGTGGCCCTGGTGCTGGTGCACCGGACGCTGAAGCTGCCCCATGTGCGCCGGAAGGTGCGCATGGACTACGTCGGGGCGCTGCTTCTGGTCACTGCGTCCTCGCTGCTGCTGATGTGGCTCTCCTTCGCCGGGACCCCGGAGTTCTTCGACTGGGTGTCCTGGGAGTCCGGGCTGCTGCTGGCCGGCGTCGCGGTCATTCTCACGGCCTTCGTCCTGGTGGAGCGGCGCAGCGGCGAACCCGTGGTGGCCCTGCGCATGCTCATCAGCCGCACCACGCTGCTGGCGGTGATCTCCTCGGCCTCCATTGCGGTGTGCCTGTTCGGCATGCCGGCCTTCCTGGGGCAGTACTTCCAGATCGGCCGCGGGCTGAGCCCCACCGCCTCCGGGATGATGATCCTGCCCCTGGTGGTCGGCAACCTCATCGGCTCGCTGACCTCCGGGCGACTCATCACTCGCTACGGGCGCTGGAAGATCTACCTCGTCATCGGCTCGCTGCTGCTCTCCTCGGCCATGTTCGGGCTCTCCACGGTGGACTCGCACACCGACCTGCGCCTCGTCATGGGGATCATCTTCATCGTCGGGCTGGGCTTCGGGGCGCAGATGCAGAACCTCATGCTGGCGGTGCAGAACACCGTGGCGGTCACCCGTGTCGGTCAGGCCAGCGCCCTGGTGGCGTTCTTCCGAGTCTTCGGCGGCGCCGCCGGGACCGCCATCCTGGGCTCGGTGATGGCACTGCAGGTGGCCGGCATCTCGGTGGGGCAGGTCAACGGGGCGGCGGGCACCGCCACCCCTGAGTTCGCCGACGGGTCCGGGACGATGTTCCTCGTGGCCGCCTGTATGACCCTGCCGGCCGTGGTCGCGAACCTGCTGATCCGCGAGACGCCGCTGCGGACCACCATCTGAGGAGGAGGGGCCGCCAGTGCACCGCGCTGGTCGGGCAGGGCTGCCTGCAGCGCCCGGGGCGTGGTGGACGGAGCGCTGTGCCGGGGAGGGGTGGGCCTCCTGCGGCACTGGTGCGCGTTGGTTCGGGGGCCCGCGCCGACCATGGCAGGATGGGAGTGTGACCGAGGTGGCCCAGAACGACGATGCCGTGCGCCGTCAATACTCCGACCCGCACCGGAACCCGGCCATGAAGGCCGAGGACCGGTGGCATCGGTTCCGCCTCCGGATGGCCCAGCGCCGTCGGCAGCACGTCACGGTCCTCTCCCTGACCGGGTACGGCACCCAGCGCTGGGTGCGGGTCTTCTCGCGCGTCGTGATGGCCCCGGACTCGCACTTCGAGAACGGCCGCCGCGTGGCCAAGGTGATCGCCGACGGCGTGCGCGGCTGGCGGAACTTCATCTCCGCCCCGGTGCCCTTCGCCGAGGTCAGCATCACCGTGGGAGGTCAGACGGTCGACGTCGTCGCCGACCGGGGCGGGATCGTCGACGCCGTCATCGACGTCGACCTCGAGCCCGGCTGGCAGCCTGTCACGCTGCGGGCCAATGGCGCCCAGCCCACCCGCGCCGAGGTGCAGATCATCGCCGAGACCGCCCGCACCGGGGTGGTGTGCGACATCGACGACACCGTAGTGGTCACCAAACTGCCCCGTCCGGTGCTCGCCGCCTGGAACTCCTTCGTGCTCGATGAGCACGCACGCACCCCGACCCCCGGCATGGCGGTGATGATGGAGCGGCTGCTCCACCGGCACCCGGGGGCGCCGGTCATCTACATCTCCACCGGTGCCTGGAACGTCGCCCAGACGCTCACCCGGTTCCTCACCCGCAATCTGTACCCGCACGGGCCGCTGCTGCTCACCGACTGGGGCCCCACCGAGGACCGCTGGTTCCGGTCCGGCAAGCAGCACAAGGAGGAGCAGCTCGAGCGCCTCGCCCAGGACTTCCCCGACGTCTCCTGGGTCCTGATCGGCGACGACGGCCAGCACGACCCCACCATCTACGCCGACTTCGCCCGTCGCCACCCGCAGGCGGTCACCGCGGTGATCATCCGGCAGCTCACCTACTCGGAGGCTCTGCTGGCCGGTGGACGCGCCAACGACCCGGACAGTGAGACGCTGCTCGGGGCCGGCGGAACCCACCCGCCGACCGGCTACCAGGAGGTGGAGGGGCGCAGCATCCCGTGGATCTACGGCCCTGACGGCAAGGACATCGTCGCCAAGCTGCAGGCCCACGGGCTGATGGACTGATCAGCCCCGGTTCTTCGGTGCTCCCAGCGACGGCGGGGTCGCGGCCGGGGTCTGCCGCAGCCGCTCCAACGCCTCGGCCACCGCACGGTCCAGCTGCGGATCGTCCTCGGAGAACCAGACGCTCGGGTCGTGGACGACTTCGATGTCCGGGTCCACGCCGTGGTTCTCCACGCCCCAGCCGTAGCCGTCGATCCAGAACGAGTACTTCGGCTGGGTGACCGTGGTGCCGTCCACCAGGGTGAACCGGCCGTCGATCCCGATCACCCCGCCCCAGGTGCGCTCGCCGATCACCGGACCGAGGTCCATGGCCTGGGCGGCGGCGTTGACGATGTCTCCGTCGGAGCCCGACCATCGGTTGGCCACGAACACCACGGGGCCGCGCGGCGCCGAGGACGGGTAGGGCTCCACGCCGGTCTCCCAGCGGGCGGTGGCCCAGGCCACCAGCTGTTTGGAGAGCCGCTGCAGGACCATCTGCGAGGTGTGGCCGCCGCGGTTGTAGCGCACATCCACCACGATGCCCTCATGCTCCGCGGCCAGACGCAGGTCCCGGTGCAGCTGCGCCCACCCGGGGGAGGACATGTCCGGCACATGCACATAGCCCAGCCGCCCCTGGGACGCCTGCGCCACATACTCCCGGCGGGAGCGCACCCAGTCCTGGTAGCGCAGCTCCTCCTCGCTGGCCAGCGGCACGACGACGACGCGGCGGGTCTCCCCGTCGGCGGCTCCGGCCGCACCGTCCTCGCCCGAGCCGCGTCGCAGGTCCAGCAGCACCGGCTTGCCCGCGGCCCCGGCCAGCTGCGCGTTCGGCCCGGCCACCGGGTCCACCGGGCGGCCGTCCACCGCGGTGATCAGGTCCCCTTCGCGGGCGTCCACGCCGGGGGCGCGCAGCGGGCAGCGCGCCTCGGGCTCGCTGGACTCCGAGGGCAGGATGCGGGTGATTCGCCAGCCCTGCGCTCCGGCGGG
The DNA here is from genome assembly GCF_039534665.1 of Nesterenkonia aethiopica. Taxonomy (NCBI): domain Bacteria; kingdom Bacillati; phylum Actinomycetota; class Actinomycetes; order Micrococcales; family Micrococcaceae; genus Nesterenkonia; species Nesterenkonia aethiopica. The sequence continues at coordinate 117,455 of NZ_BAAAVT010000006.1, forward strand.
CTCGAGGTCCGCCCCCAGCAGTCCCAGCTTCCGTGCGGAGCCGGGGGCGTCGCCCTCGGCCGGCATCACATAGGCGTGGGAGGTGTTCAGCTCTCCCACGGTCTCCCAGAGGACGTCGTGCAGGTCGTCGTCCGTGCGGACCTTCGCCACCACGGGGCGCCAGCGGTCCACCACGGCATCCCAGTCGACGCCGTCCATGTCCTCGCGCCAGAACTGCTGACTCATCAGCCGGCAGGTCTCCTCGAACATCTGGGCCCATTCGGCGGAGCGGTCCACGGTGAGCCGCAGTCGCTCCAGGTCGACGGTGACGCTCTCGGCGTCGTCGTCCTTCTCCACCTTCCGGGTGGACGGCACCGCGGTCACCTTCTCCCCGGCGCGGACCACCAGCCGGGATCCGTCGCCGGAGACCGCATAGGAGTCCACCTTGTCCACCAGGGTGGTGGCCTTCCGGGCGGCGACGTCCCACCGGATCAGCTCGTCCCCGGCGGCCTCCCCGGAGACCCCGGCCCGCCGGGTGCCCAGCTCGCCGGTCTCCTGGGCTGATCTGATCCACAGCACGCCGCCTTGGGCTGTCCGCAGGTCGCGGTATGAGGCTGACGGCACGGGGAACGGCACGATGCGCTGTTCGGCGTGCTCGGCGTCCAGATCCGGGCTGGCCGGGGCGTCCGTGCCGCCGGTGCCCGCCGTGGCTGAGTCTGCGGCGTCGCCGGTGCGTCCTCCGGAGACCGGCCAGCCCTCAGCGCTGGGGCCGAACGGCGCCGGCTCCGCGGCCGAGAGCGGCAGCAGCCAGGGCCGCACCGACCCGGCGAAGGACAGGTTGAACTCGTGGTCGTCATAGTGCGGATCCAGCGTCCGGGTGGACAGGAACGCGATGTGCTTCCCGTCCGCGGTGAACGCCGGGGAGGAGTCATGGAAGACCCCTCCGGTCAGGGCCACCGGCTCGGACTCTCGGGACGTGTCAAGCACCATCAGCTGATGGACCTGCGACTCCACCACCGTCGGGGACGTCCACAGCAGGTAGCGGCCGTCCGGGGAGAATGACGGCGAAAGCATCTCCCCGTGCTCGGAGCGGTGGATCTGCCGCACCTGCGGCGAGGCGTCGCCTGCCGCGCCGTCCCCGCCCCAGGTGACCAGCCGCAGCGAACCGTCATGGGAGATCACGGCCAGGCGCTCGCCGGCCGGGTCCGAGGCCAGGTGGAGCACTCGCCCCAACTGCCCGCCCAGCACCCGCCGGGGCTCGCCGTCGCCGTCGATCGGGATGATCTCCAGTGCATCCTCGCCCTCGGCATCGGTGGCCACAGCCACCCGCCCGGTGCGGCCCAGCAGCACCGGCTCCCGCGTGCGCACACCGGAGACGGCGGCCAGCGCGCGGGCCGGGCCCTCCCGGTGGGTGAGCCAGAACGTCGCGCCCCGCCAGGAGACCACCGAGGCGTCGCCGGTGTGGTCCGGGACGACGGTGTCGAGATTCTGCGTCGGTGACACGGTCAGCGGCGCAGCGGAGGCACCCGGCAGGGTGACCTCCAGGCGGCGCGGCTCGGCGTCGAGGGCGTCGAGCACATGGATCTCCCCACGCGAGTGCCAGGTGATGCGGGTGCCGTCGGTCGTCGCGTCGCGGACGAAGCCGGCGCCCTCGCCCTGGAAGGTCAGTTGCCGGGGATCAGCCTCGCCGGTGGGGGCGTCGTCGTAGATCCACAGGTTGGCCTGCTCCCGGGTGCGGTCCGGGAACGACGCCGCCCGGTCCGAGGAGAACACGAGCTTCCCGTCCACCCACATCGGGTCCAGCAGGCCCGCGTCATCGGCGGGCAGGAGGCGCTGCCAGTCGCCGGCGGTCCCCGGGCCGTCGGCGCCCTCGGTGCCGAGCCACAGCATCCCGGCGACTCCTCCGCGGTACCGCTTCCAGTGCCCGGCCGGGCGGGTGGGTGGAGTCGCCAGCGCCACCGCACCGGTGGAGCTGATCGCCAGCCCGCCGGCGGAGCCGTAGCTCAGCCGTTCGGTGCCGCCGTCGAGGGAGACCGCGTGGACCACCTGCTCGCGGATGCTCGCCTCCACGGCGTGCGTGGCCACCAGCAGTCGGCCGTCCGGGGCCCAGCCGAGGACGGTCGCCTTGGAGGCGCCCCACCAGGTGAGCCGCCGGACCTCACCGGAGTCGATCGTGGCGGCGTACACCTCGGGGTGCCCGTCGCGGGTGGAGATGAACGCCACCTGAGTGCCGTCGGGGGAGAGGCGCGGGGTGCGCACCGGTGTGCCGTCGCGGGTGAGCCGCCAGGCCCGGCCGCCGTCCGCGGGGGCGAGCCAGACGTCGTCGGCGGCCGTGAACGTGATGAGGTCACCCTGCAGGTGGGGGTGCCGCAGATATGGAGTGATGGAGGTCATGACTCCACCCTAGGGAGGTTGCCTCAGGCAAGCATCAGCTCCGGATCGGCTGTCAGCGTAATCCTCCCGCGAGCCACGCCTGCTGCCGGATGAAATCCTTGGCCTGCTGGCGCTGGAGGCGCTCGGTGACGTCGATCGCTCGGGCATAGTGGCCGATCAGCTGATTGCAGATCGCCTCCCACGTGCGGCCCTGCACCGAGGCGGCCGCGTCCCGGGCGAACCGGGCGCGGGCGTCGTCGTCGGACACCAGGTGCGCGACCGCCGAACGCATACGGGCCAGATCCCCGGGGCGGTAAAGCCACCCGGTGCGGCCCTCGTCCACCAGGTCCAACGGGCCGCCCCGCCCGACGGCGACCACCGGCACGGCGGCGGCCATCGCCTCCTGGATGGTCTGGCAGAAGGTCTCCGCCTCACCCGGGTGGACGAAGACGTCCAGGCTGGCCACGTGCCGGCCGAGGTCGTCGCCGCTGCGGAACCCGGCGAAGTGGGCGCCCGGCAGGCGGCGGCGCAGCTGCTCCTCCGCCGGCCCGGAGCCGATGATCACCAGCCGACTGTCCGGCAGGCTGTTCAGCGCGGCCAGGTCCTCCACCTGCTTCTCCGCGGCCAGCCGGCCGACGAAACCGATCAGCCTCTGCCCGCCCGGGGCCAGCTCATGGCGCAGCGTCTCGTCCCGGCGCGCAGGGGAGAAGCGCCGGAGGTCGACGCCGCGCCGCCAGGTCTTCAGCCGCCGGATGCCCCGGCGGCTCAGCTGGTCCTTGCAGAAGCGGGACGGCACCAGGGTCAGGGTGGAGGAGGTGTGCATGCGGTCCACGTGCTGCCACAGCAGCTCCTCCGCCCAGGGCAGGCGGTAGCGGGACGCATAGGTGGGCACCTCGGTCTGGTAGACGGAGACGGTCGGCAGGCCCAGCGACCGGGCCGCCTGGATGGCCCGCCAGCCCAGCACGAACGGAGAGGCCACGTGGACGACGTCGGGCCGGAGCTCCGCCAGCAGGTGCCGGATGCGCGGCACGAAGCCTGCCGCCACCCGCACCTTCGGGTAGTCCGGGAATGGCAGGGAGGGCACCCGCACCACCGGGAAGCCCTCGCACAGCTCGGCGTCCTGCCCGGCGTCCAGCAGGGAGGAGGACGGGGCGATCACCGTCACCTCGTCTCCGCGCCGGCGCAGGTGGGCGAGCACATGCAGCACGGAGTTCGTCACCCCGTTCATGTGCGGGAGGAATGATTCTGCGACCACCACGACCTTCACGGCACCAGCGTGGCGGCTGAAGGTGCCCTGGCGCCGTCGTGGTCATGGAGGCCAGGTGAACCCCCGAAGAACCCTGCCGGAGCGGGTCATCCGCGGGGTGAGACGGCAGTCACTGCATTCTGCAGGACTGTGGACCGCGGCGTAGAGTCTGCTGGTGGTCCTGGCAGCCGCGCGCGCGGCTGAGCGGAGGGGAGGAACAGCATGGGCATCGCGATGGCCGTCGGCGTGGTGGCGTTCGTGCTGCTGGCCGCCACCATCCAGCGGATCGCCGGGCTCGGGTTCGGCATGATCCTGGCGCCGTTCCTCGTGGTGCTCATCGGTGCCCACGAGGGCGTCATGCTGGTCAACTTCCTCTCCATCATCGCCCCGGTGCTGGTGCTGCCGCGCATCTGGGACGACATCGAATGGCGCAAGGTCCTGTGGCTGGGCATCCCTGCGGTGCTGGTGATGCCGGCCGCCGCCTGGGTGTCCGTCGTCTCCCCGGCGGGCCCGCTGTACGTGGTGGTGGCCGCCCTGGTGCTCTTCGGGCTGATCACCTCCATGCTGCTGAGCCGGATCAGCTCCGCCGTCGACGGCGACGGCCGCACAGCCCAGATCCTCACCGGCCTCGGCTCCGGAGTGGGCACTGTGCTCGGCGGGGTCGGGGGACCGGCGATGACCATCTACGCGGTGGTCTCCCGGTGGCCCGTGATGCGCATGGTCGCCACCCTGCAGCCGCTGTGGATCCTCATCTCCGCCTTCTCCTTCGGCATCAAATGGGCCTTCGACGACGGTCAGATGCCGGACATGCCCTGGTGGGCCTGGGCCGGGTGCGTTGTCTCCATCGTGCTGGGCATCTGGGTCGGCGAGTGGATCCAGCGCCGGGTGGACGACGCCACCGTCCGGAAGTTCGTGATCGCGCTGGCTATCCTGGGATCCCTGCTGGCGCTGGGCACCGGCATCCGGCTGCTGGTCGGAACCTGAGAGTTCCGTGGACGCCGGTCTGTTGCGGCGCTGATCCGTGCCCCCGGCTGGCACGATGGACCCGATGACGCCCTCCGAGACTGACACCCGCACTCCCGGTGACCCCGGAAGCGCCGACGACGGCGGCGACCGCCCCCGCCGCAGGTTCCGCCTGCCCGCTCCGCCCCTGTGGCTGCTGGGCCTGCTGGAAGCCGTGCAGGCGCTGCTGGCCACCGCGCTGCTGGTGGCGCTGCCGGTGCTCGCCGTGGGGCTGGCCGGAGGATTCACCCGGATCGACCTGGAGTTCGTGGCGAGGTTCTCCGCCCAGGTGTGGCTCATCCTGCATGGAACCCCAGCGGAGCTCGCGGTGCCGGTGCCCGGGGATGTGCTCGGCGAGGGCGTGACGCTGGCGGAGGGCTGGCTCCACCTGCTGCCCATGGGACTGACTCTGGTGCCCCTGGCCTTAGGGTGGCGGGCCGGAGGGCGGCTGGCCCGCGGCGCCTGGTCCGATCAGCTCTGGCAGGGCCTGCTCGCCCTCGTGGTGGTCTACGCGGGCGTCGGCGTCGGGATCGCGCACCTGGGGCAGGCGGAGGGCTTCACCGCACAGTTGCACTGGGCGGCGCTGTGCGCCGCCGGGGTCATGGCGGTCGGGGCGCTGGCCGGCAGCTACGCGGAGGCCCGCTCGTGGGCCCGGCTCATCGGAGTGGATCTGGAGGACCGGGTGGAGCGGCTCTCCCAGCGGCTGAAATGGGCGGGCAGCTACCTGTGGGGCGTGCTGCGCGGCGGGCTGATCGCCGTCGTCGCCGCCGTCGGGCTCTCTGCCGTGCTGCTGGCCGTGCAGCTGGGGTCCTCCTGGATGGAGATCGCCAACACCTACCAGCAGCTGGACCCCGGAGTGTGGGGAGTGATCGGCCTGACGCTGCTGCACCTGGGGCTGCTGCCCAACATGGTGCTGTGGACGCTGTCCTACACCACAGGGGCCGGGTTCGCGCTGGGCACCGGCACCACGGTGGCCCCGCAGGCGGTGGAGCTCGGACCGGTCCCGGCCCTGCCAGTGCTCGGCGCGCTGCCGAGCGGCGCCGGGGAGGGCTTCCTCGCGGTGCTGGCCGTGCCGCTGCTGGCCGGGATCATCGCCGGCTGGTGGCTCATGCGGGAGGGGGAGAACCACCTGGACGACTGGTTCGCGCTGCGCATCTCGTGGCGTCCGATCTCCCTGACGCTCTCCACCCTGGTCCTCGGGCTGCTCACCGGAGTGGTGGCTGCCGGCGTCGCCGTGCTGCCGCTGTGGCTCTCGCACATCTCCCTGGGCATCGGCCGGCTCACCGACATCGGCCCGCATGCGCTGCTGGCGGCCGGGCTGCTGGGCGCGTGGGTGTGCGTCGGGACGATCCTCGGCTATCTGATCGCCCCGGCGGCGCATTCGGCTCGCCGCCGACGGTCCGCGGAGGACCCTGCGGAGCCGGGGGAGAGCCCGGACGGTACCGAGGAGTGAGGGCCGTGGCGGGACTTCCGCTCTCCGCGCCCCGGGGTGCCGTTCAGCACTTCTCGACGCGGGGTTCCAGGGAGCGGGTGCCGACGCCTGGGGCAGCCGCTCAGGCGGACTGCAGCTCCGCCAGCTCGGCGGTGAGGTTCGCCCGGGCGGCGTTCTCCCAGAGCTGCTGCCCCGTGGGGGTGTGGAACAGGCGGGGCCGTTCCAAGAGGGTGGCCAGTACGCGGGCCCGGCCCTCGCGAAACAGGGGCTCGGGCACGTGGTCGAAGTCTCTGCGCACCTGGGCGGTATAGCGCCGGTAGGCCGCCGGGGCACGCCCCAGCACTTCCAGATCGGCGTCCACCAGGACGGCGCCTGCGGCATCCCCGGGCTCTGGGGCATGGGTGGCGGTCAGGCGCACCAGGCGGGCCACCTCGGTGACCTCCTCGGCGGGGAGCAGGCCAGCCAGTCGCTCCTCCGCCAGTCGGGCGCTGTCCTCCTCGTCCTGGCCCGCGGCCCCGGCGTAGACGGCGTCATGGAACCAGGCGGCCAAGCGGACCGGGCGGCGCCGCTCGGCCGGCAGCTCTCCGGCGCGTTCCAGCACGCCCACGGCGTTGAGCACCGCGGCCAGATGGGCGGGCGAGTGGTAGTGGCGGTGCGGCTCCGCCCAGCGACCCAACAGCTCCTCGCCCAGCACGGCGGCGTCGGATGTGTCCAGCAGTCGCTCCCAGGCGCGCAGCAGCCGGGCACGGACCTTCGTCGGGCGCTCGACGCTGCGCACCCTCAGCCCGCAGGAGGCCAGGATCCTGGCCAGCTCGGTGCCGCTGACTGGTGTGGCGCCGGCGGCGATGAGGTCACGGTGCCGGTGCTCCGGGACGTCGTAGTGGTCCTCGTCGAAGGCCTGGCGCCGGATGCCGGTCCGCGCGGCGAAGGTGTGGAGCTCGTCCAAGGAGGAGTCGGAGATCAGGTGCGCGAACACCGTCCCATGGGCGGGCCACACGGGTGGGTCGATGTAGATGGTCACGAGGCGGCGTTCACGAGCTCGGCAGTCCGATCCGGCCGTCGGCGATCCCGGCGATGGTCTCCACCAGCAGCCGGCGCTCCTCGACCTTGATCCGCTCGTGCAGCGTGTCGACGTCGTCGTCCGGCAGCACCCGCACCGCCTCCTGCGCGAGGATCGGACCGGTGTCCACCCCGGCGTCCACCTGGTGCACAGTGCAGCCGGTGATCTTCACCCCGTGCTCGACGGCGTCACGGACCGCGTGGGCCCCGGGGAAGCTGGGCAGCAGTGCCGGGTGGGTGTTGATGATCGGGACCCCGACTCCGTCGAGGAACTCCGCGCCGAGGATCCGCATGAAACCGCTGGAGACCACCAGGTCCGGGCTGAAGGCTCGGACCTCGTCCCGCAGCCGGGAGTTCCATGCGGCACGATCGCCCCCGCGCGCCAGCGGCACCGCGAAGGTGGAGATCCCGGCCTGCTCGGCCCGTTCCAAGCCGCCGCAGCCGGGGACGTCGGAGCCCACGGCGGCGATCTCCACGGGCAGGGAGCCGGCGGAGACGGCGTCGATGACGGCTTGGAGATTCGTCCCCGAGCCGGAGACCAGAACCACGATGCGCATGGACTCCACCCTACTTCCCCGGGCGGGGCCCGCGCCGCGTAGGCTGGTGGGCTATGAGCGTCACTCCACCTCAGCAGCAGCCCCCGCAGAACGGGTCCGCGGGCGGCGGGCCCGACGGCGGCAAGCCGGGCCGCCGTCGTGCCGTGGATCTGGAGCCGGAGACCTTCCGTCGGTACGCCCGCTTCACCGGGTGGCTGGTGCTCGCGCTGATCGTGTCCTACATCGGACTGCAGACGCCGCTGCCCTATCGGCTGCTGGCCGTGGTGGCTGGACTTGTCGGGACGGCGGGCGGGGTGATCCTTCTGGTGCAGGCCATCCGGAAGAAGCTGCCGGCGCTCATGCATGTCAGTGCGGCGGCGGCGATCGTGTGCTGCGGTCTCTTCGCGGCCACAGCCACCGCCCAGGCGCTGTTCTGGGGTGCCACCGTCGAGTTCGACCAGTGCCGCAGCCACGCGCTCACGGAGCGCTCCATGACGCAGTGCTACCTCGATTACGAGGACGACATGCTGACCACCATCCCCGGACTCCCGGGAAGCCGCTGACCGTTCAGGGGCCGGGAGGCTGCTGGATGGTCTGACCCAGGTTGCTGGACGGCACCCGGGGATTGAACATCGCGTGGGCCGGGCTCCGGTCGCCACGTGCCGCGGCGCGATGCGACCGCACATAGGCCGACGCCGAGCGCGTCCACAGCAGGGCCACTGCCACCAGGCAGGGCACGGTGACCAGCAGCGCCGCCCACGACGAGGCCGCCAGGGCGATGAGTGAGAGCGGCAGCACGGCGGTGGCCGCACCGCGACCCAGCGGGGAGCCCGAGGTGCCGCGCCACGCGAGCAGCAGGCACAGCGTCCCGCCGAGGACAGCCATCACCATGAGCGTGGTGGACATCGTGGCCAGAGCCTCAGCCTGGCCGCGGGCGTTCCCCGCCGTGCGCAGCAGGGCAGTGGGGAGCATTGTGGCGGCATCGGCGCTGCGGACCGCCACGCCGAGCGCGACGCCGCCGCCCAGGATGACTCCGGAGGTGATGGTCAGGAGGGTCCTGCTGGCCTGCAGAGTGCGGGGGCGCTGGTCTCGGGTGGTCATGGACCCTCCTGGATCGGCTGACGTGGGGGCCTGTGGCGCATGCCACAGGTCTCGTGCGGCCAGCCTATGTGGGTTCCGCGGCCGGAACAAGAGCGGTTCAGCAACGATCGGGACACGGCTCCGGCGGGCGCAGGTGCGGGTGCGGGGATGACGATGGCCGGCCCGACGCCCCTCGGGGTGCCGGGCCGGCCATCGTGAGAGACGGTTCTCCCGGCTCAGGAGGAGTAGGGTCCACCCGGCTGCTGGCCCGGCTGCTGGCCGTAACCGCCCTGGGAAGGCTGACCGTAGGGGTTCTGCCCGTAGGGATTGGGCTGCTGACCTGGCTGACCCGGCTGCTGCCCGGGCCGGACATGCCCGCCGGTGCCGTAGCCGCCGGTTCCATATCCGCCGGAGCCGTAGGTCCCCGGACCCTGGCCCGGCGTACCGGAGCCCTGCTTGGCCGCACGGACCTGCTGCACATAGGTGTTGCTGGGCGGCAGCCACAGCAGCACCAGGGCCACCAGGCTGGGCAGGAACACCAGCAGCAGGTTCAGCAGGCCGAAGAACACGGAGAAGATGCTCAGCGCCAGGTAGATCGTGGCCAGGATGCGGCCCACCTGGGAGCCCCGGGTGCTCAGGAAAGCCAGGGCGAAGTACGGCAGGGCCAGGACCACGGCGCCGATGATGAGGGCGACGCCGAAGATCGCCATGTAGTCCTGCGCCTCAGCGATGGAGACGTCCGCAATCTCCTGCCACTCCTGCTCGGGCAGCAGCTGGGTCGGGTGGGCCCCCATGATCCTCACACCGGAGATCACCCCGGCGACAGCCAGCAGGAGGCCCGCCAGCAGCTGGAAGATCATGGACAGCGTCATCGTCAGTGGACGGGTCGGCTTCTCTGCCGTGACCGTCGGCTGACCGGTCGGGCCCGGCCCGGCAGGCGGCTGGCCGGGCGCCCCGTAGGGGCTCTGCCCTGCCGGCTCATAGGGGTTCTGCTGGCCGTACTGGTTCTGCTGGCCGTACTGGTTCTGCTGGCCGTACTGGGGCAGCTGTCCATAGCCGGCGTCGTAGCCCGGGGTGCCCGGGGCAGACCCGGCGGAGGGCGCCGAGCCGTGCTGGCCCTGCTGCTGTCCGTACTGCTGTCCGTACTGCTGCCCGTACTGGGGCTCCTGCGGTGGCTGGCCCTGCGGCTGCTGCGCCCCGTCAGGATCCTGCGGCCCGCCCTGGTTCTCGTCACCGGTGGTGCTCATCGTCGTCGATACCTCTCGCCGTCGGGGTCGTTCAGCGCTCGTTGACAGAACCCTATCGCTCTGAGCGGGGGAAAGGCAGGGTGCGGCTCCGTGACTCTGCGACACTGGTGCCCATGGCATCCAGCACCACCGCGCAGACCACGGCCACCGTCCACCTCGTCCGTCACGGGGAGGTCCACAATCCTGAGAAGGTCCTCTACGGCCGCCTGCCGGGGTTCGGGCTCTCCGAGCTCGGCCATCGCATGGCCGCGGGCATCGCGGACCATTTCGCCGCGCGGGCGGAGGCCGGGCATCCGGTCCACCTGCTCGCGGCCTCGCCGCTGCAGCGCGCGCAGGAGACCGTCGCCCCGCTGGCCGAACGGCTGGACATGCCGGTGCTCACCGAGGAGCGGGTCCTGGAGGCCGAGAACGCCTTCGAAGGACTCTCCCGCGTCAAGCAGCAGCTGCGCAGTCCCCGCTGGTGGCCCCTGCTGGTCAACCCCCTGCGCCCCTCCTGGGGCGAGCCGTACGCCCAGCAGGTCAGCAGGATGCTCGCCGCGGCCAAGGACCTCTCCGAGCTGGCCGTCGCCGAGCATGGCGACGGCGCTGAGGTCGTCGTGATCTCCCACCAGCTGCCCATCTGGGTCACCCGTCTGTGGGCTGAGGATCGCCCGCTGTGGCACGATCCGCGACGCCGCGAATGCTCCCTGACCTCCATCACCAGCCTGCACATCGGTCCCGACGGGGTGGAGTCGGTCAGCTACGCGGAGCCCAACAAGGAGCTCCTCAAGGACGCCATCGCTCTGCCCGGCGCCTGATCAGGCGGACGCCCAGGTTCGGCTGATACCTTTCCCGACGGCGCCGGACCGTTCCCGGCGTCGGCCCGCAGGGTCGGGGCGGGTGGCGTGGTCATATGACGACGCCGCCAGCGACCAGGATTACTACACGCTGTAGAATTATGCCGACGTCCGCGTCAGCGCCCCTGCGCGCCGCCGAACAAGCGACACCACCACGCGTCACCCCGCAAGGACCGCCCCATGAGTTCACCTGACTCCGCCGCGCATCAGCCGGACCGTCTCCGGCCGGTGATGGGACGCCGTGCCCTGATCGGTGCCTCCGGGCTGATGGCGGGGCTGCTCGCGTTGACCGCCTGCAGCTCCGAGAACGACCGGCTCGCCGAGCAGGCCGCCAACGACGGCAGCAACTACGTGGCCGGCGACGGATCCGTCCAGGAGTTCGCCCCCGAGGAACGCGGCGAACCCGTGCACTTCGAGTCCACCCTCTTCGACGGCTCCACGGTGGAGCCCTCCCGCTGGGAAGGTGAGGTGGCCGTCATCAACTTCTGGTACGCCGCCTGCGCACCCTGCCGCGTGGAGGCCCCCGACCTCGCCGAGATCCACGAGGAGTTCGCCGACGACGGCGTCCAGTTCTACGGCGTCAACACCCGCGACACCCAGCCCACCGCGGAGGCCTTCGAGCGACGCTTCGGCATCGGCTACCCGTCCATGGAGGACCGGGACGGGCAGGTCATGCTGGCCATGACCGACTATGTCCCGCCGTCGGCGGTGCCCACCACCCTCGTGCTGGACCGCGAGGGTCGGGTCTCCGCACGCATCCTCGGCATCGCCGAGCCGGGCACCCTGCGCGCCCTGATCACCACCGCGCTGGAGGAGTCCGCGGAGGCATGATCGCCGACGTCGGGCTCGCGACCCTCAGCGCGGCCAACCCTCTGGGTGCGGTCAACAACCGGTTCGCGGAGATCGTCTTCGACGGTTCCCTGCTCATCTCCGCCCCGGTGGCGCTGCTCGCCGGGCTGGTCTCCTTCCTCTCGCCCTGCGTGCTGCCCCTGGTGCCCGGCTATCTGGGCTACGTCACCGGGCTCTCCGGGGTGGACCTGGCCGCCCGGCGTCGGTCCCGCATGGTGTTGGGCGCGATCCTGTTCGTGCTCGGCTTCTCCGTGATCTTCGTGCTCATCGGCGTCCTGTTCACCCAGGCCACCGTGTGGCTGCGGGTGGAGGGAGGCTGGCTGACCCAGCTGCTCGGCGCCGTCGTCGTGCTCATGGGCCTGGTCTTCATGGGCGCGTTCAGCATCTTCCAGCGGGAGCGGAAGATCGAGCGCCGCCCGCCCGACGGTCTGCTCGGCGCCCCGCTGCTGGGCGCGACCTTCGGCATCGGCTGGGCTCCCTGCATCGGTCCCACCTTGGCCGCGGTGCTCGCCCTCTCCACCCCGGTGGGCGGGGACCCCGCCCGCGGTGCCCTGCTGATGCTGGTCTACTGCCTCGGCCTGGGTATCCCCTTCATCCTCATCAGCTTCGGCATTCAACGGGGCATGAAGGCGGTGTCCTTCTTCCGGAAGCACCGGGTGGCCGTCATGCGCATCGGCGGCGGCGTGCTGATCGTCGTCGGACTGCTGATGCTCTCCGGCGTGTGGAACATGTGGGTCTACGCGTTGCAGGACTGGTTCGCCAATGAGGTGAGGATGCCGATCTGATGACCCAGCCATCTCAGCCGTCTCAGCCGTCCGCGCACCGGGACAATGCCCGGGAGGACGCTCTCCACGAGGCCACGGGGGACTCACCCCGCCAGGAGGTCTCCCCGCCGGCCCTCGGGCTGGTCGGCATGCTCCGGTGGGCCTGGACCCAGTTGACCAGCATGCGCACCGCCCTGATGCTGCTGCTCCTGCTGGCCGTGGCCGCCGTGCCCGGCTCGCTGTTCCCGCAGCGCGTCCAGGACGCCTTCGCCGTGCAGACCTGGATCGACGACAACCCCACAGCGGGTCCGATCCTGGACACCCTGCAGGTCTTCGACGTCTACTCCTCGGTGTGGTTCTCGGCGATCTACCTGCTGCTGTTCATCTCCCTGATCGGCTGCATCATTCCGCGGGCCCGCAAGCACATCCAGCAGATGCGCTCCGCCCCTCCGCGCACCCCCGCCCGACTGGAGCGGCTGCCCGAGTACGGAGCCCTGGAGCTCGACGACGCCGGCCCCACCCCCGAGCAGGCGCTCGAGGACGCCGCTGACGTCCTGCGGAAGCGCCGCTACCGGGTGGACGTGCGCGCCGCGGGCCAGGACGCCCGAGGCCGCCCCCAACCGGCGTCGATCGGTGCGGAGAAGGGGTACCTGAAGGAGATCGGGAACCTGCTCTTCCACGTGGCGCTGGTCGGCGTGCTGATCTGTGTGGCCCTGGGGTCGATGCTCAGCTACCGCGGGCAGAAGGTGATCATCGAGGACGAGGGCTTCGTCAACGCGCTGGTCGCCTATGACAACTTCTACCCGGGCACCTGGTTCGACGAATCCCGGCTGCACCCGTTCTCGCTGCGGCTGGACGACTTCGAGCGGGTCTTCGACCGCGACTCCGCGACTCACTACGGACAAGCCCTGGACTTCACCGCCACCGTCACCACCCAGGAGGGCGCCGACGCCGAGCCGGAGACCGAGGAGCTGAAGGTCAACCACCCGCTGACCCTGGGCGGCGCCCGGGTGTTCCTGGTGGGCAACGGCTACGCGCCGGTGGTGACCATCCGCGACGGCGACGGTGAGGTGGCCTTCTCCGGGCCGGTGATCTCCCGGCCGGACGACCAGGTCTACACCTCCATGGCGGTCATCAAGGCCCCGGACGCGCAGCCCGAGCAGCTCGGCTTCGTGGGGCTCTTCCTGCCCACCGCCCATGAGGCGGAGGACGGCGGCCCGGCGATCTCCGTGGATCCGGAGCTGTACAACCCGCAGCTGCAGCTCAACTCCTATTACGGGGACCTCGGCCTGGACGAGGGCATCCCGCAGAACGTCTATGTCCTGGACACCGACAGTCTCGAGGTCCTGAACTCCCGGGAGGTCGACGCCGGCGGCATCGTCCTGGACCCGGGGGAGACCCAGGAGCTCCCCGAGGGGATGGGGTCCATCACCTTCGAGGACGTCCAGGACTACATCGCGATCGACATCCACTACAATCCCGCGCAGGGCGGGGTGCTGGTCTTCGCGCTCACCGCGTTGGGCGGGCTGATCCTGTCCCTGTTCCTGCGCCGCCGTCGGGCCTGGGTGACGGTGGAGACCACCGAGGCCGGGCGCACGCTGGTGCGCTACGGCCTGCTGTCCCGGGGCGAGGACTTCCGCCTGCGGGACGAGAACATCGCCCTGCGCGGCCAGCTGGAGAAGCGGTGGCCGGTGCGGGCCCCCGAGGAGGAGGACTGATGGATCCCGTCAATCAGGAGCTGGCCCAGTACAGCGATCTGTTCATGCTCATCGCCGCGCTGATCTACACGGCGGCGTTCATCGTCTTCGCGGTGGACATGGTCCGCAGCTCGGCGACCATCCGCCGACTGGAGGCCGAACTCGCTGAGGAGGCGCAGGAGGAGCTGGCCCGGGCCCGGCGCGGGTCGCTGGTCGGCGCCGGAGGCGGTCCGGAGGAGGACACCGCCCCGGAGGGCGCCGGCGACACCGAGGCGGACGCTCCGGTGGCCGCCGAGGCAGAGGACCTCGTCGACGAGGACATGGCCTATCTGGGCACCCGCCGACCGTTCGCGAACGTGGCGGTGGCGCTGACCATCCTGGCCGCAGGGTCGCACGCGTTCGCCGTCGTCGCCCGCGGGGTGGCCGCCGGCCGGGTGCCGTGGGCCAACATGTACGAGTTCCTCACCACCGGCGCGCTGATCGTCGCGGTGGTCTACCTTCTGACCCTCATTCGGAAGGACCTGCGGTTCCTGGGCACCTTCGCCATCGGCCTGGTGGTGGTCATGATGACGGCGGCCACCATGGGCTTCCCGACGCCGGTGGCGCATGTGCAGCCGGCGCTGCAGTCCCCGTGGCTGGCCGTGCATGTGACCCTCGCGGTGCTGGCGATGGGCCTGTTCACCCTGACCTTCGCCATGAACATCCTGCAGCTGGTGCAGCACCGCCGGGAGCTGAAGGTCGCCGCGGGGGACCTGCGGGGCACCGGCGGCTGGCAGTTCATGCGGATGGTGCCGTCGTCGACGTCGCTGGAGAACTGGGCCTACCGGATGAACGCGGTCGGCTTCGTCCTGTGGACGCTGGGCCCGCTGATCACCGGTGCGATCTGGGCCGAGGAGGCCTGGGGCCGGTACTGGGGCTGGGACGTCAAGGAGGTCTGGAGCTTCGTGATCTGGGTGGTCTACGCCGGCTACCTGCACGCCCGGGCCACCCGCGGCTGGACCGGCAACCGGGCCGCCTGGCTGTCGATCATCGGCTTCGCCTGCATCATCTTCAACTATTCGGTGGTCAACGTGTACTTCCCGGGCCTGCACTCCTACGCCGGCCTGCCGGAGTGAGGCTCCGCCGCAGCTGACCCCCACTGCCTCGAGTGGCCACGAATCCCGGCATCTTCCTGAAGACACGCCGCGACACGGGCTGAGATGCCGGGATTCGTGGCCAGTGGTTCCAGGAGGGCACTCCTCCACAGCCCGACGCCGTCTGGCTCCGACACGCGCATCCCTCCCCAAGTGACCCGGTGCCGCAGCGGACTCGTCCGCGGTCCCGCTGGGATGGGCGCATGGAGTTCCCTCAGCACGACCGCCGCCGGAGGATTCCCCGGCCCGCGCCTGCCGGTGCCCACCGCATGCATGAGCTGCTGGATCTGGGGTGGGAGGAGGCGGATGTCCGCCGGTCCCTCGACTACAGCACCCTGCAACGGGTGGACCACGGGATCTATGGCCCCCTGACGACGGAGGTGGAGGCACGATCCCTCACCCTGCTGCAGGCGCTCTCGGCCTCGGGCGACCAGGTGGCCAGCCACACCACCGCCGCCGCACTGCTCGGCGTCCCGGGGTTCCGACTGATCCCGCCGCTGCACATCACCAGCCCCGTTGCCGGCGGGCGGATCCGGCGCCGGCAGGTGCGGGCGCACCGTTCCGACGTCCCTGAAGAGGACATCACCGTGCTGGGCGGGGTCCGGCTCACCCGGCCCGGCCGAACCTGGGTGGACCTGGCGCTCGGACGCACCCTGACCGACGCGGTCATCCTAGCTGACCGGATGCTGCGTCCGCCGCGGCACGAGTTCGGCGAGCACGGGGACGCGGTGATGCGGTGGGAGGAGATGCGCGCCGCCGTCGCGCGACGCCGGGGGAGTCGGGGCATCCGGAGGGTGCGCCTGGCCGCCGACCTGGCTCGGGTGGGGGCCGACTCACCGCAGGAGACGCGACTGCGGCTCGCCATGTGGAGGGATGGGTTGCCCGAGCCTCGGGTGAATCCCCAGATCCTGGATGAGGCGGGGCGTGTGGTGCTCGAGCCGGACCTGGCGATCGACGAGTATCGGATCGCGATCGAGTACGACGGCGTCGAGGTGCATTCCGAGCCGGGCCAGGTGCTCCGAGACGTCCGGCGCGCGGATCGGGCCGAGGCGATGGGATGGTGGGAGTTGAGGATCACCAAGGACCACAGCCGGGAGCAGTGGCGGCCGGGTCTGCTCAAGATCCGCCGTGCTCTGCGAGCGCGTGGATGGGTGGACAGCTGAGCTCCGTGCATCGACTGGTCACGAATCCCGGGTTCTCAGGCCGTGTCGCGGCGCGTCATCGGGGAGATGCCGGGATTCGTGGCCACTGGATATGAGGCGGGGATCAGCGAGGTGTGTCTCCCCGGTCAGTCCCGGGGTCTCCGTCCTGGTCAGTCCCCGAGTCTCCGTCATGCTCAGCCTCGCCCGGCGAGGAGTCCCGGCGCCGTTCGTCCTGCTGCCGGTGGAAGTCCTCGGCCAGCGCGTCCTCGGCGTCGTTGTCCTCGCGCTCTCCGGTGCCAAGCCGCCGGGCGCCCCCGAATCGGCGGGCCAGTGCCTCGCCGGCCTCGACGCGGAGGCTGTTGAAGAACAGGTAGCCGACCGCCCAGGACCCCAGCAGTCCCACGATGAGCGCGAAGATCATGCCCAGCTCCAGCAGCAGGCATGCGGCGAAGAGGATGAAGAAGGTCGCCAGGCGGATCAGGGAGTACTTGAGAACGGCCATCACTCGATTCTACGTCCTGTAGAGGCGGCAGTGCCGGCCCGGTGTCGGCGCGGTGTCCGCCCGGAGCTGACCAGGAGGTCTCGGCGTGATCCCGCGGCGCCCTATGAACTACCCTGGAAGATATGTTGAAGGTGATCATCCCGCTGGGAATTGTGGGTGCCGGGCTGATGATCTACAGCCTGATCGAATGCATCCAGACCCCGCGCCACCGCGTGCGGGTGCTCGGCAAGAGTGCCTGGCTCGCGGTGATCGTGCTGGTGCCGATCATCGGCGCCGGGCTGTGGCTGGCGTTCGGCCGCGGCCGGATGGCGGCTCCCGGAGCCGCGCCCAAGCGCCCGTCCGCCCCCGATGATGACCCCAACTTCCTGCGGAACCTGGAGATCCAGCGCATGCAGAAGCAGCGCGAGGAGGAGCTCCGTCGCAAGGAGGCCGAGCTCGAGGCCCGGCAGAAGGGTCAGACCCCGCAGAAGAAGCCCGACGACGGCGCCGCGACGGACACACCGTCCGACGGTTCCGGCGCCCCTGGCGCGGACAAGGACGGCGACGGCAGCCGCAACGGCAACGGCCGTCCGCCTCGGCGCCCCGAGGACTCGGCCGGCGACGCCGCCGAAGACACCGACGTCGACGACCCGCGCAGCACCTGATCAGCCCAGTACCGGATCAGCACAGCACCTGATCAGCCCAGCAGCATCGCCGCGGCCATCGTGGCCGCGAACGCCAGGCTCACCTGGCCCGTCAGCTGCAGCACCGTGATCAGTGCACGCCCGGTGTGCCGGCGCGAGAGCATGATCCGCACGGGGCCGGCGCACAGCGGCCACACCAACAGCACCAGCAGGAACCACAGGTTCTGCGCCACCAGCGCCAGCGGCAGCAGCACCGCCACCCCGATCATCAGCACGTAGCTGATCCGCGCCTTCCGCTCCCCGAGCCGCACTGCCAGCGTCATCTTCCCGGACTCGCGGTCCGTGGGGATGTCCCGCACGTTGTTGGCCATCAGCAGCCCCGAGGCGATCAGCCCGGCGCCCACCGCACCCACCCAGGCGGCGGGGCTCAGCTGGGCGGCCATGACCCAGGTGGTCCCCAGGGTGGCGACCAGCCCGAAGAAGATGAACACCATCACCTCACCGAGCCCCAGGTACCCATAGGGGCGCGAGCCGCCGGTGTACCACCAGGCGGCCAGCACGCACACCGCGCCGACGGCGAGGAACCACCACATCCCTGACAGGGCCACGATCACTACACCGGAGGCACCGGCGATGCCGAAGGAGATGAACGCGGCGGCCTTCACCGCACCCGGGGACGCAGCCCCCGAGGCGGTCAGCCGCATGGGCCCCACCCGGGAGTCATCGGTGCCGCGCACACCGTCGGAGTAGTCGTTGGCGTAGTTGACGCCCACCTGCAGGGCCAGCGCCACGATCATCGCCAGCGCGCCGATCAACAGGTCGAAGGAGCCCAGCCCGGCGGCCGCGGCGGCGCCGATCACCACCGGGGCCACCGCCATCGGGAGCGTGCGGGGGCGGGAACCTGCGATCCATTCTGCGGTGGTGGCCACGGGACTCCTTCGATGGGGGACGGATGGGGCTGGGTCGGGTGCGCGTCCGGTCAGCAGGTCAACCGGAGAACATCTGGAGCAATTCTCGCCGATCCGGCTTCCCGGATGTCAGCAGGGGCAGGGCGGCCAGCACGTGCAGGTCCTTCGGCACCGCCGCGGGGCCCAGCGTCTCCCGCACCGCCTCCCGCAGGTCGCCCAGGGTGTCGTCGGTGCGGGTGACGGCGGAGAGCACGACGGCGGCGCAGACTCGCTGCCCCCAGTCCGGGTCCGGGGCGGCGCCGACGAACGCGTCGCGCACTCCGGGATAGTCCAGCAGCACCGCGCGCACCCGCTCCGCGGAGACCTTGACCCCGCCGGTGTTGATGACGTCGTCGGCGCGGCCGGAGATGCTCAGCTCAGGCGTGGCGCCTCGGGTCTCGGCAGGCGTCAGCTCCCCGAGATCGTCGGTGAGGTAGCGGCGGTGCCCCATGAGCGGCTCCACGTCGAAATGCTCGGTCGTGAGCTCCGGGTCGTCAAGATAGCCCAGGGCGACCATCGGACCGGCCAGTCGGACCCGGCCGGCGTCGTCGGTGTCCACGGTGACGCCGGGAAGGGGATGGCCGTCATAGACGCACCCCCCGCAGGTCTCGCTCATGCCATAGGTGCGGACCACATGCAGGCCGGCCTGATCGGCTCGGCGCAGCAGCGGCGCCGGGGAGGCGCCGCCTCCGAGCAGGACGGCATCGAAGTCGCGCAGCGCGGACAGCGTCCGGGGATCTCCGGACTCCAGGAGCCTGCCCAGCTGGGTGGGCACCAGGGAGACGAAGCGAGGCTCAGCGGTCAGCTGCTCGGCGGCGCCCGCGAACGCCGCGGGATCGGTGGTCCCTGTCAGCAGCGGCACCGGGACGGTGCCGGCCACCAGGCTGCGGGAGAGCACGGCCAGGCCCGCCACATAGCTGGGCTGCAGGGTCAGCAGCCAGTGCCCGTGTCCGCCGAGTGCCGCCGCCGTCGCGTCGGCGGAGGCCCGCAGCGCGGCGGCGGAGAGCAGGGTCTGCTTCGCCGTCCCGGTGGAGCCGGAGGTGCGCACGACGACGGCGGGGGCCTCACCGTCGCGGCCATGGTCCGTCGCGTCGGGGCGGTGCACCCAGCGGGGGGCGTCGTCGTCGGCCGGAAGGAATTCGAGCGGGGGCGTCGCGCCGCGGAGGGCGGCGTCGAGCGCCTCCAGGGCAGGCTCGATCCAGGAGTGACCGGTGCGGCTCATCGGGCGGTGGATGGGTCGGGGGTCGCTGTGACGACTGTGGGCATGATCCGCTGACCCGCTCAGCCTCGGGCCCCGAACTGTTCCGCCACCTGCTCGCCGATGGTGCCGATGATGTCCCGATCGGCCGCGCCCAGTCGTTCTGCGGCCATATCCGCCTGGTGCCAGTGCGGGTACATGATCTCCGGCCGGCCGACGCGGTCGATCGTGGTCCGGTCCTCCTCGGTGAGCTCCAGCGCGGCATAGCCCAGCAGGTCCTCCAGCTGGTCGAGGTTCCGGGCAGCGACGGCGGTGTTGTGCACTCCGGGACGGGTCAGCGTCCACGCCAGCGCCACCTGCGGGATCGTGGCGCCGTGCCTGCCCGCCACCTCCGCCAGGGCGTCGACGACGTCGTAGAGGCGGTCCCAGTCCGGCACGCGCATCTCCTGACCGGTGCCGTCCTTGAGGCGGGCAGGGCCGTCGGGCTGCTGCCCCCGGCGCCACTTTCCGGTGAGCAGGCCCATGTTCAGCGGACTCCACGGCTGAGTGGAGATCCCCGCGTCCAGGGCGGCGGGGATCTGTTCGTACTCCGCGGTGCGGGTGTAGGCGGAGTAGAGGATCTGCTGGGCGACCGGCTTGACGAAGCCGTGGGCCTCGCAGACCCGCAGGGCCTTCTGCAGCTGCCAGCCCATGTAGTTGGAGACCCCGTAGTAGCGGATCTTGCCCGACCGGACCAGGGTGTCCATGGTCTCCAGTGTCTCTTCCAGCGGAGTCTGGCCGTCCCACTGGTGCAGGTAGAACAGGTCGATGTGGTCCCGGTCCAGCCGGGCCAGGGAACGGTCGACCTCACGCAGCAGGTGCCAGCGGGAGGCGCCGCCGTCATTGGGACCGTCACCGATGACCATGCGGGCCTTGGTGGTGATCAGGAAGTCCTCGGCATGGTCGAGCTTCTTCAGCGCCGCCGCGACGACCTCCTCGGCCACTCCGCGGCCGTAGAGGTTGGCGGTGTCGATCAGGTTGATCCCGGCCTCGTGCGCGCGGGACAGCATCTCTGCGGCACGGTCGGCGTCGAGGTCGCCCATGTGCGTCAGCTCCTCACCACGGCCGAAGGTCAGCGTGCCCAGGGCGACGGGGGAGACCCGGAGGCCGCAGGTGGGGGAAAGCTGGCGGTAGAACGGCGTGGAACCAGTGGGGGCGTCTGGGGTGCTCACAGTGTGTCCTCCTTAGACGGGACGGCAGACGTTGCCTCCGGACGCGTGGTCGCTAAACGTCGCGTCAGTGCGCTCAGAGCGACCATATCTCCGGAGTCAACGTCAGGGTCTCAGAAGTAGTACGGGTAGCTGGACCAGTCCGGGTCCCGCTTCTGCAGGAACGCGTCTCGGCCTTCGACCGCCTCGTCGGTCATGTACCCCATGCGGGTCGCCTCCCCGGCGAAGACCTGCTGACCGGCCATGCCGTCGTCCACCGCGTTGAAGGCGAACTTCAGCATCCGCACCGCCTGCGGGGACTGGGCGGCGATGTCGGCGCACCATTCGAGCGCCACCTGCTCCAGCTGCTCATGGTCCACCGCCTCGTTGACGGCCCCGGCGGCGACCATGTCGTCGGCCGAGTGCTCACGGGCCAGGAAGAAGACCTCTCGGGCCTTCTTCTGGCCCACCTGACGGGCCAGCAGGGCGGAGCCGTAGCCGGCGTCGAAGGAGCCCACCGTGGCATCGGTCTGCTTGAACCTCCCGTGCTGCTTCGACGCGAGGGTGAGGTCGGCGACCACGTGCAGAGAGTGCCCGCCGCCGGCGGCCCAGCCGTTGACCACGGCGATGACGACCTTCGGCATGGTGCGGATCAGCCGCTGCACCTCCAGGATGTGCAGCCGGCCGGCCTGGGCGGGGTCCACCGTCTCGGCGGTCTCGCCCGAGGCATAGCGGTAGCCGTCCCGACCGCGGATGCGCTGGTCCCCGCCGGAGCAGAAGCTGTGCCCGCCGTCCTTCGGGGAGGGGCCGTTTCCGGTGAGGATCACCGCGCCGACGTCGGGCGTCATGCGCGCATGGTCCAGGGTGCGGTAGAGCTCGTCCACCGTGCCGGGGCGGAAAGCGTTGCGGACCTCCGGCCGGTCGAAGGCGATGCGCACCGCGGGCAGATCACGCAGGATCCGCCCGTCCGCGTCCCGCTCCACGCGCCGGTGGTAGGTGATGTCGGTCAGCTCGAAGCCCTCCACCGGGCGCCACTGCCAGGGGTCGAAGACGTCGGAGACCTTCTCGGGAAGCTGCGGTGCGTCAGCGAGGGGTGCGTCAGAGTTCAGTGCGTCGGTCACGCCCAGAGTCTACCGACAGGCGGGAGGCCCGCGCGGCGCCGATCAGTCCAGTTCGCGGCGCAGCTCTCAGTGCAGCTCCACACCGGTGGCCTCGCGCACCTGCTCCTCGCTCACCCCCGGTGCGGTCTCCACCAGCTGCAGGCGCGGCTCGGCCTCGGTGCCGACGACGTCGATCACCGCCAGGTCCGTGATGATCCGGTCCACCACGCCCTTGCCGGTCAGCGGCAGGGTGCAGGCGGGCAGGATCTTCGGGGAGCCGTCCTTGGCCACGTGGTCCATCAGGCAGATGACCCGCTCGGCCCCGTGCACCAGGTCCATGGCGCCGCCCATGCCCTTGACCATCTTGCCCGGCACCATCCAGTTGGCGAGGTCCCCGTTGGCGGCCACCTGCATCCCGCCCAGCACGGCGACGTCGATCTTGCCGCCGCGGATCATCCCGAAGCTGGTGGAGGAGTCGAAGAACGCCGCGCCGGGCAGAACGGTGACGGTCTCCTTGCCGGCGTTGATCAGATCGGGGTCCACCGCATCCTCGGTGGGGTAGGGGCCCACCCCGAGGATCCCGTTCTCCGACTGCAGCACCACGGTGCGCTCTGCGGGGATGTGGTTCGGGATCAGGGTGGGCATGCCGATGCCCAGGTTCACGTAGGAGCCGTCGGGCAGCTCGTCGGCGGCGCGTGCGGCCATCTGGTCACGGGTCCAGCCCGCGCGGGTCTCGGTGCTGAAGTCGCTGCTCATGGCAGGGTCACTCCTTCTCGTCGCTGCGGACGGTGCGCTTCTCGATGGGCTTCTCGATCTCCGTGCCGACCTCCACGACGCGGTGCACGAAGACCCCGGGGAGGTGGACGGTGTCGGGGTCGATCTCGCCCGGCTCCACCAGCTCCTCCACCTGGGCGATGCAGATGCGGCCGGCCATGGCCGCGTCCGGGCTGAACTGGCGGGCCGCCTTGTTGAACACCAGGTTGCCGTGCCGGTCGCCCTTCGCGGCGTGCACCAGGGAGAAGTCGGTGACGATCGACTCCTCCAGTACGAACTCCAGCTCGCGTCCGTCATGGACGGTGAAGGGACGCACCTCCTTCGGGGGAGATTCCTGTGCGACTCCGCCGACGCCGTCGTACTTCATCGGGATGCCGCCCTCGGCCACCTGGGTGCCGACGCCGGAGCGGGTGTAGAACGCCGGGATCCCGGCACCGCCGGCGCGCATCTTCTCCGCCAGGGTCCCCTGCGGGACCAGCTCCAGCTCCAGCTCGCCCTCCAGGTACTGGCGGGCGAACTCCTTGTTCTCGCCCACGTACGAGGACGTCATCTTCGCGATGCGCCCGGCGGACAGGAGGATGCCCAGTCCCCAGTCGTCCACGCCGCAGTTGTTGGAGGCCACCGAGAGCCCGGAGGCGCCCTGCTCCAGCAGCGCCTCGATGAGTCGGATCGGATTGCCGGAGAGGCCGAAGCCGCCGACGGCCAATGAGGCCCCGTCGGGGATGTCGGCGACGGCCTGGGCGGCGGTCGCCACGGTCTTGTCGATGGTCATGGGTCCTCCTCAGGGACTCGTGGACTGGGACTCGTGCACGTTTCTGTGGTCTGCCGTCGGGCGGTCCGGGCTCAGCTCGCGGTCCACCCTCCGTCGATGGCGTAGGACGTGCCGGTGACCATGCCGGCGGCGTCGGAGGCCAGCCAGGTGGCCAGGGAGGCGACCTCCTCGGGCTCCACCAGTCGCTTCACCGCGGACTCGGTGAGCATGATGCGCTCCACCACCTCGTCCTCACCGATGCCGTGGAGGCGGGCCTGGTCGGCGATCTGCTTCTCCACCAGCGGGGTGCGCACATAGGCCGGGTTGAGGCAGTTGGAGGTCACGCCGTGGTCGGCGCCCTCCAGGGCTGTGACCTTGGACAGGCCCTCCAGCGCGTGCTTGGCGGCCACATAGGCGGATTTGTAGGCGCTGGCGCGCAGCCCATGGACCGAGGAGATGTTGAGGATCCGGCCGAAGCCGCGCTGGTACATCCCGGGAAGGGCGGCGCGGATGAGCAGGAACGGGGACTCCACCATGAGGCGGTGCATGAAGCGCCAGGCCTCGGGGTCGAACTCATGCAGCGGGGACACCCGCTGGACGCCGGCGTTGTTGACCAGGATGTCGGCGTCCGGTACGCCGGTCTCCTCACTCAGCTCCTCCAGCGCGGAGGTCTCGGCCAGATCCACGGTCCATGCCCGGCCGCCCACCTCGGAGGCCAGGGCCGTGGCGGCGTCGCCGTCGCGGTCGCAGACCGTGACCTCCGCGCCGGCGGCGGCGAAGGCCCGCACGCAGGCCGCCCCGATGCCGGAGGCCCCTCCGGTGACGACGGCGCGTCGACCGGCCAGCGCGTCGGCAGGGATCGGCGGGGTCCGGGTGGGCTGGGGGTCCATGGATCTCCTCCTGGGAACGGGGGTGAGGTTGGGGCGGTCAGCTGTCGGGGCGGGCAGGTCTCGGGACTGGCAGGTGCGGATCAGAAGCCGCCGACGGCGGAGACCAGGGCGATCAGCGCGGCCACGACCAGCACCGGGATGACAAGCGTCACCATACCGATGTCCTTGTACGACTGGCGATGGGTGAGCCCGCACACGATCAGCAGGGTGACCACCGCGCCGGAGTGCGGCAGGGTGTCGAGTCCGCCGGCGGCCATGGCCGTCAGACGGTGCATCATCTCCAGGCTCATCCCCTCCGCCTCAGCCATGGCGCGCAGGTCCCCGCCGAGGGCGTTGAGCGCGATCGTCATGCCGCCCGAGGAAGAGCCGGTGAGACCGGCGGTGATGGAGGTGGTGACCACCGAGGTCACCAGCGCGTTGGCGCCCATGCCGAACACCGAGTCGCGGACCACGGCGAAGGCGGCCACGGAGGCGACGACGGCCCCGTAGCCCACCTCGGAGGCGGTGGAGAAGATCGGCAGCATGGAGCGCTTGACGCCGTCGCTGAACCCGACCTTCAGAGTGCTCCACTGGCCGAAGTTCATGGCCACGATCAGCAGCACCGCGGCCACGATGGCGACCAGCACGGCCCACAGGCCGGCCCGGGAGTCGTAGGCGATGGACCCGAAGGTCTCCTCCTGCAGGTAGGACCAGTCCAGGGCGGGGAAGATGACCAGGGTGCAGGCGAAGTTCACGGCGAAGACCATCAGCAGCGGCAGGAACGGCACGATCCGGTTCGGCGGGGCCAGGGTGATGGCGACCTGCGAGCCGTCGTCGGCGGAGCCTCCGATGACCTTCTTGGACTCCGGGGACTCGAAATGCTCGCCCTTGGTGATGAGGCTGCGACGCCGGTGCTCCAGCCACAGCAGGCCGAGGCCGAAGATCAGCACACCGCCGAGGATGCCGACGCCGGGGCCTGCATAGGCTCCAGTGTCGAAGAACTGCCCGGGGATGATGTTCTGCACCTGCGGGGAGCCCGGCAGGGCCGTCATGGTGAAGGTGAAGATGCCCAGCGCGATGGTGCCCGGGATGAGCCGACGGGGGATGTCCGCCACACGGAACAGCTCACGGGCCAGCGGGTACATCACGAAGGCGACCACGAACAGGCTGATGCCGCCGTAGGTCATCAGGGCGGAGGTGATCACCGTGGCGGCGATGGCGCTGCGGCTGCCGATCCATCCGGTCACCGTGCGGGCGATGGACTCCGCGTATCCGGTGACGGTCATCAGGATCCCGAAGATGGCCCCGACCAGGAAGATCGGGAACCAGCTGCCCACGAACCCGGCCATCGCGGGCATGAACACCTCGGTGTAGGAGGCCAGGATCGGGGCCCCGGAGAACACCAGGCAGACGACGGCGGAGATGGGGGCGGCCAGGATGACCGGCACGCCCCGGTAGGCGAGCGTGATCAGCAGCAGCAGGGACACGATGATGCCGATGATGCCCAGGATCATGAGGTCTCCTCTTCGGAGGTGGTGGTCGGGCGACGGGATCTCGTCGCCGTGGACCAGCATGCTCCGCGGACTGTGATCTGGGCTACATCGACATGTTCAACGCTGGGGCGCGGATCTTGTGTCCAGCTACGAAGCACCGCCACGGGGTGGGCCGGACCGCCGGGACGCCAGCGCCCATGAGATCTCGATCAGGGTGTCCAGGTCGCCCAGATCTGCCCCGGCGATCTCGCCGAAGCGCTGGAGCCGGTAGCGCAGCGTGTTGACGTGCACGGGGATGCTGCGGGCCGCCAGGGGGATGCTCAGCCGGTGGGTCAGGTACGCCTCCAGGGCCTCGAGCACATGCTCGCCGAAGCTGCCGGTGTCCTCCAGCGGCGCCAGGTAGCGCTCCCTCAGCAGAGCGGTGACCTCCGGGGAGGCGTGCACCCCGGCCCGCCAGGACAGGCTCTCCAGATCCACCAGCCCGGTGCGGCCCACCGCCTCGGCGGCGCGCAGGGCCGCAGAGGCAGATTCGAAGGAGCGTGGCAGCTCGTCCAGCGCGACGGCGGGGCCCAGCGCCGCGGTGGGCCGGGCCGGGTGGACTCCGGGAGTGGGGTCTCCGATGACGATCCCCACCAGCGAGGAGGCGCGGACTGCGGTCAGGATCCTCACTCCGGCCCGCTCTGCCCAGTCGTCGAGGGCGCGCTGGCGGTCGACGTCGGCCTCCGGGTGGGAGTCGGCGGCCAGGGCGCGCAGCGGCGCGGAGGTGGGGACGTCGTAGAGGGCTGCGCCCCGGGCCAGCTCCGCGGGCTCCATCCACGTGGCGACGGCGTCGCCGATCCATGCCGCCCGGCGTGTGGAGTCGGCCAGAGCTCGGGCGAGGTCCTTGTCCTGGTAGACGAGCACCGCCCGGGAGGAGAAGGCGTCTCCCAATGCCCAGAGGATGGTGGAGGAGGCCAGCACCTGGTCGGCGGGGATGCGGTGGGCCGGGGCGTGCTCCAGCAGCCGGTGCAGGATCACGGACATGCACACTCGGAAGCCCGCCAGCACGCTGCCCACGGGCACGCCTTGGGCATAGCGCTCCGAGGCCAGCGCGTCGGCCTCGCTGACGTCCTGCGGGGAGGGCTCGAACCCGGCACGCACTGTCCGGATGCTCAGGGCGATGTTGCGCCGCACGGAGGACTCCAGGGCGGAGTCGGGGACGTCGTCGTAGCCCGGTACGGTGGCGCGGATGTCACGGATCGTCTGCTCCAGGATCGTGTCGTCCTGCTCCAGGGCGGTGAGGAGCCGCTCCCAGTGCTCATCCGCTGTCATGGGTGTCACGATACCGCCGCCGTCGCGGGGGCAGAGGACCAGTCTCAGACGCCGAACGGTGCGGGGTACCGGATCGTCCCCGTCGGCAGTGGGCAACCGGTGAGGCTGAGTGCCATCAGAGCCTCGTCAGGGACGTCGAAGCCGACCCTGATCCCGTGGGAGGAGGCTCGTTCGAAGCCGAACCGGGGGTAGTACTCAGGGTGGCCCAGCACGACGACGGCGTCCTCGCCCAAGTCCCGGGCGGCGCCGAGGCCGGCGCGGGTGGCGGCCGATCCCGCTCCGGTGCGTTGGTGAACCGGGGCGACCGAGCAGGGAGCCAGGGCCAGGGCCGGCATCTCACCGATGTGGCAGCGGGTCAGCAAGGCGTGGCCCACCGGCTCACCCTCCGGTGTCAGCGCCAGCATGGAGAGCCCGGGGATCCAGGCAGGGTCCTGCCGGAGAGCGTCCACCAGATCTGCCTCGGCGCTGGTCTCGAAGGCGGCGCGCGTGATGCGGCGCACGGCGGCCGCATCGGCGGGATCCGTCGGCGATTCGGGGCGTGTGCGCCACCCGGACGCTCGGGCCGCGTGACTGGTCATGCGGCTCACGATACCGCCGCCGTCGCGGGTCCGGCCGTTCTGCACCCCGGAATCACGTCTGCCTCACCAGATATGGCGGTGCGATCGTGATTCCGGGGTGCAGAGTCTCGGCCTGGGGTCAGGGCCTGCGCATCACGGGGCGGTGTGGACCGTCACGGACGAGCTGCCGGAGGACTGGTAGCCCTCGGTGGCCATGACCTGGTAGTCGTGGCTGCCCAGCGGCATGCCGGCCTGCTCCCACGCGTGGAAGTGGTTCGCTGTGGTGATCGACCCGCTGGTGCGCGTGTCATGCCGGACGCTCCAGTACTGCTGGAACGTCTGGGTGCCGTCGATCGACGGCTCCTCGACCCGAGTTGTCTCGTAGATGTCGTAGTAGCTGCCGTCCGACCAGAAGGTGCCCTTGTAGTCACCGGTGGGACGGTAGGTGCCGTAGTCCTCGATGATGTAGTACTCCACGAGCGGGCCACGGGTCCACCCGTAGAGGGCCAGGTAGCCGTTGCCCGACGGGTTGAACGTCGCGGAGTAGTCCACGGTCCGGGACGTACCGGTGGACCAGCCCTTGCCGACGACGAAGTTCCCGGTGTCGCCCCACTGCGTGGAGTAGCTGCCGCCCGGCTCCAGGTTCATGGTGATGGTCCCGGGGGCGTCGGTCCAGAACGTGTAGAAGTAGCCGTCGTGGTATCCCTGGGTGTCCTCGTAGACGGGCTGGGCCGAGGCTGGGGTGGCCAGAACGGCCCCGCACAGCATGGCCAGCGCAGCAGCGACGGCGACGGCGCGGCGGTGCAGAAGTCGGCGGATGCGGCCGGTGGACGGGGGTCGTGTCGCCGTCCGGGCGGGCGGCGTCTGAGCGGTGGTCATGGGAATGTCATCACCTTTCGTGGGAATGTTCATGTTCCGGCGAGGAAGGTGATCAGGCTTCCGTGGCCGGTTCGGAGCTGTGTACCGGGTTGCGGCACCGAGGGTGCGGCGGGAGATCGGCGGGTGAGCGCATTTTGTTCTCCCGATGAACGGAAATGTAGTGCACGTCACATCTCCTGGCAAGTGTTCATCTGTCTCGGAGTGAGTCCTCGTGACGGACTGTGGGGCCGAGACCGCTTCACACGTACAGTGGAGATGTGAGCCCTGTGATCGCTGCCGCCGCACCTGAGGTCTTCGGCGGGCGCCATCTGGCTCTGCTGGGACTGGCGGCCGTGCTGGGCGTGGTGGTCGTCTGGGGCGCCCGACGGCTGCGAGGCCATCCGGCAGAGCGCCGCGTGACCTGCCTGGCGGGCTGGCTGCTGCTGGCGGCGTCGTTGGCCTGGATGGGGTGGTGGATGCTCCCGGAGAACTGGGACATCGGGCGCTCATTGCCGCTGCATTACTCGGACGTGCTGCGCATCATCGCGGCCGTCGCGCTGATCCGGCGCTCCCGCTGGGCGGTGGCCATCACCTGGTACTGGGGCCTGACGCTCAACACCCAGGCGCTGCTGACTCCGCACCCCAGTCAGCTGCGGTTCTCACCGGTGGAGTTCCCCTTCTACTGGGGGCTGCACATCGCGGTGCTGCTGGTGGCGCTGCTGGTCGTCTGGGGACTGGGCCACCGGCCGGGATGGCGACACTTCCGCATCGCCTACGTGGCCGTGCTGGGGTGGGCGGCGATCGTCATGGTCCTCAACTCCTGGCTGGGCACCAACTACGGCTTCCTCAACGAGCTTCCCCCAGGCGACTCGATCCTGGATCTGCTGGGCCCGTGGCCGATCTACATCCTCTGGGAGATCGTGCTCGTCGCTGCGGTGTGGGGCCTGATGACCTGGCCCTGGGCCAGACGGCGAGCCCGGACGCCAGCCCGTCAGCGCAGCGTGGGCGGCAGCGGACGGGGCCGGTACCGCGCCACGAAGAAGCCGCGCCAGGGCCGGGGCACCGAGCCCGGAGCCCCGGACTGATACGGCGACGACGGCGCGTCCCCCTCGCGCCGCCGGAGCACCACCGCGCTGCGAGCCGGGGCGCACGGATCGTAGGGGTGGTTGGGGTCGTAGAGCAGCAGTTCCAGCTCGCCCGCCGGGGAGCGCCGGTACCCGTGGCAGACCGCCTGGTGATTGCGGCCCAGCGCCGAGGGGCGCAACGAGTGGACGCTCACCAGCCCGAGGACCACGGGGACGCCGTCGTCCAGCGAGGCCAGGGCGCGCCGAACCTCCCGCCGGGTGAGTCGGATCAGCCACCCGGTGGGCATCGCGCTCCACGTCAGATACCGGATCCCGTTGAGGGCCCCGCACCAACCGGTGACCATGCTGCGGCGTTGACGGGCGCGGATGTGATCGGCCAGCGGATGCCCGTCCGGCGGGACGCCCGGAGACGTCCCGTCTGCGGTGCGGAAGTCCTCAGACGTCGACGGCGGCACCTCCGCCTCGGCGTGGAGGTGGTCGAGCGCCGAGAACGCCATCCCGCCGCATCGCCCGCGTCCGGTCCAGGTGACCTTCCGCCCCACCACCGGGGGCAGTCGGCCGGAGAAGAGCACGTCCACGAAGCGGTTCGGGAACCGGAAGGCATGGCGCCGGGGATCGAAACCCGTGAGGCGGCCGAGGTCCGCCGAGGCGGGGGACTCCGGGATGCGCTCCATGGGTTCACCGTACCGGAGGGTCCTTCCGCGGATGCTGAGCTGGCCGTAGGGTGTGGGTATGCGGGAGATCACACACGACGGCGACCTGGACCACCTGCGCGAGTTCTACCGGCATTTCGGGCACGTCGAGGCGGCCCCGGTGTCGGTGCTCTACGAGGACTGGGCCCTGGGGGTCGCTGAGGACACCGAGGTGCTCGACCGCCTGCTGGCCCTGCCTCCGGAGAAGCGCCAGCCGAACCTGCTCTTCGCCGCCGCGCGGCTGCACGGCACTCCGCTCAAGGCCTGGGCGGACGCCCGCCCGCAGATCCTCGCCCACTGGGAGGACATCACCACCACGATGCGGGAACGGCGCACCCAGACCAATGAGCCCGGGCGCAGCGCGGTGCTGAACCTCGCCCTGTCCCGGATCGAGGGCCCGGTCGCCCTCATCGAAGTGGGAGCCTCCGCCGGCCTGCTGCTCTACCCCGACTGCTGGGAGATCCGCTACGGCACGGCTGCGGGACCCGTCGCCCTGGAACCGACAGGCCCGGTGCGCGCCGAGGTGGAGCTGGACTGCGGGCTGGAAGGCATCGAGCCGCCGTCGTCGCTGCCGGAGATCGCCTGGCGCGCCGGCGTGGACCTGAACCCGTTGGACCTCCGCCGGGAGGAGGACCGGGAGTGGCTGGAGCATCTGGTGTGGCCGGGCATGGAGTATCGGCTGGACCGCATCCACGCCGGCGCCCAGCTGGTCGCCGCCCAGCCGCCGTCGATCGTGCGCGGGGACCTGAACGGGATGCTGCCCCAGCTGCTGGACCAGGTGCCGTACGGGGTCACCCCGGTGGTGTTCCACTCAGCGGTGCTCGCCTACCTGCCGTTGGAGGACCGGGAGTCCTTCGCCCGTCAGGTGCGGGCCTCCCACGCCCGGTGGATCTCCAACGAGGGCTCCCGGGTGCTGCCGGAGATCACCGAGAAGCTGCCCCAGGGCGGCGACACCCCGGACTTCGTGCTGGCCCTCGACGGCGAACCGATCGCCCGCACCGGTCCCCACGGGCAGTACGCCCAGGCGCTGTGACGCAGGGGAGCCGCAGGCGGCTGGCGGAGGCGCAGCGGCTGCTGGACGGGCTCGGACTTGACGACATCTCCGGCGTCGAGGGCTGGGCGCTGGCCGGGACGCTGCCCATCGGCGTCGACATCGAGGACTCCGATCTGGATGTGGCCCTTCTGGACGACGACGTCGTCAGCGCGTGGTGCCGCTGAAGCCGTCCGGGTGGCCAGAGTCGCCGTCATCCGGTTCGTCGCTGTCCGGCTCGCCGCTGTTCCGCTCGTCGGCGTCGGCCGCCGTCCGTCCTGTGCTTCCCTCGAGGCTCTCGAGCCGGGCCTCCAGCATGTCCAGGCGCCACCGGTCCTCGGCGGTGAGGTTCTCCTCCGCACGGGTCGGGATGTGCGGCTCCTCCAGCTCCGGAGCGGCAGGACGCCTCTCCAGCTCGGAGAGGCGCCTCTTGAGCTGCTCGAGCTCCTCACGGTCGCCCGGTGCCCCGATCCCGCGCTCTGTCCGCGCCGTGACCACGGCGACGATCCCGCCGACGATGATGGCGGTGAGGACGATCCAGGCGAACCACGGCATGGCCTCACGGTAGCAGGGGGTCAGTCGAGCGCCCTACGAATTCTTGACCGAGACATCGCCGATTCATAGGGCGTTCATAAGATCGTGCCCTTCCATGGGGACTCGACACGTCATCGAGAACCCCAGGAGAACCCCATGGAACACCTCTGGATGGTCATGGTCGACGCCGCAGCGATTCTGCTGCTGACCTTCGGCCTGTACTTCCGCCGTCACCACCGCCGGGACCTGGTCACCGCGTTCGTGGTGGTCAACATCGGCGTCTTCGCCGTCGCCGCGGTGCTGTCCTCCCTGGAGATCGGCATCGGGGTGGGCCTCGGCCTCTTCGGCGTGCTGTCCATCATCCGGCTGCGCTCCTCCGAGATCTCCCAGCATGAGGTGGCCTACTACTTCGCCTCGCTGGCTATCGGCCTGATCGCCGGCTTCGACGGGATCGACCCCGTCCTGGGCGTCGCCCTGATCGCCCTGATCCTGCTGGCCGTGGCCCTGGTGGACTCCCGGAAGGTGCTGGTCCGGTCCCGTCAGCAGACCCTGCGCCTCGACGGCGCGGACCTCGACCTGGACACTGTGCGCGCCCGGCTCGAGCCCATCATCGGCGCGCCGGTGCGCTCCGTGAGCATCACCCGAGTGGACCTCGTGGACGACACCATGACCGTCAACGTCCGCTGGGCCGACCCACGCCCGCGCGACCTCCGGACAACCCAGGCCGGGGCATCGCAGACCGTGCCTGCGCAGACCGTGCCTGCGCAGACCGTGCCTGAGCAGACCGTGCCTGAGCGGTCCGTGGCCGCGCAGATGGAGCGCCGGGCATGAGCCTCGCCCGCGGCGCCGACCCCGGACGGCTCATCGACGCCCTCGCGGCCGGATTCGCCCCCATCACGCTGGACCAGCTGAACGCGCAGGCTGCGCTGCAGACCCGCGTGGACCGCAAATACGTGGTCCATGGTCCCCAGGTGGAGGCGCTGCTGCGTCACCTCCAGGAGGACCCAGCCCGGGTCCTGGAGATCTCCGGGGCACGGGCCATGCGGTACCGGTCCCTGTACTTCGACACCCCGGACCGGGTCTCCTACCTGCAGTCCACGCTGCGCAGGCGGCGTCGCTTCAAGCTGCGCACCCGCCAGTATGTGGACACCGGCCAGGCCTACTTGGAGATCAAACGCTCAGGGTCCCGCGGGGAGACGGTCAAGGAACGCACCAGCCACCCCTATGTCCAGCTGGACCGCTTCCGCGGGACCGCCGACGACGACGTCGCCGCCGCCCTGTCCTCCACCGGAGTGGA
Organism: Nesterenkonia aethiopica; assembly: GCF_039534665.1. Classification (NCBI taxonomy): domain Bacteria; kingdom Bacillati; phylum Actinomycetota; class Actinomycetes; order Micrococcales; family Micrococcaceae; genus Nesterenkonia; species Nesterenkonia aethiopica. The sequence goes on from NZ_BAAAVT010000006.1 coordinate 150,638, forward strand.
CCCGGCGCGGATCGAGGAGCTGGTGCCGTCGCTGGGCACCGCCTACCGGCGCACCACGGTGCTGCTTCCTCCCGCGGAGCCGGGGGAGCCGCCGTCGCGGATGACGATCGACACCGACCTCCAGTGGACCCGGCATGTCAGCACCGCCGAGGCCGGCTCCACACCCGCACGCAGCGAGTCCCTGACCACCCCGGGCCTCGCCGTCGTCGAGACGAAGTCGGCCTCGGGCGCGGGCCAGGCGGACCGGATCCTGTGGCAGCTGGGCGTGCGGCCGACCCGGCTGTCCAAGTACTGCACCGGCCTGGCGGCGCTGTGCCCGGAGCTTCCGGCGACCCCCTGGAAGCGCACGCTGCGCCGGCACTTCGCCTCGGGGATCCACCATGGTGAGAGCCTGCCCAGCCGGTAGGGTGCTCCCATGGGGAGTCAGGAGCATACGTTGACCCGCCTGGACGGCAGTCCGATCCGGGCGCTGGTGGTGGACGACGACCCGATGCTCAGCGAAGTCCTGGCCATGGCGCTCAGTGCCGAGGGCTGGGAGCCTCACCGGGTGGGCGACGGCCAGGCCGCACTGGCCGCGGTGCGGGATCTCCGCCCCGACGTCGTCGTGCTGGACGTGATGATGCCCGGCATCGACGGCTTCGAGGTGGTCCGCCGGCTGCGGGCCTCCGGAGAGGATGTGCCGGTGCTGTTCCTCACCGCCAAGGACGACGTCGCCGATCGGATCGCCGGACTGACCTCCGGCGGGGACGACTACGTGACCAAGCCCTTCTCCGTGGAGGAAGTGGTGGTGCGGCTGCGCGGCATGGTGCGCCGGCATGTGCGGCATGTGGCGGAGGAGTCCTCGGTGCTGGTGGTCGGAGACCTCGTCCTGGACGAGGACACCTATGAGGTCACCCGGGCCGGGGCGCCGGTGGAGCTCACCGCCACCGAGTTCTCCCTGCTGCGGTACCTGATGGAGAACCAGCGCAAGGTGCTGTCCAAGGCTCAGATCCTGGACGCGGTGTGGCAGTACGACGTCGGCGGCCGCTCCTCGGTGGTGGAGCTCTACATATCCTACCTGCGGCGCAAGATCGACGCGCTCGGCCCGCCGATGATCCACACGCTGCGCGGGGTCGGCTATTCGATCAGGGCCGCCGATGAGTGAGCGGACCCTGGCCCGGCTGAGCCGCTGGCCGCTGCGGCGCCAGCTGGTGGCCGGGATCGTGATGCTGCTGGTGGTGGCCACCGCCGTGATCGGGGTGGTGACGGTGGCGGTGCAGCGGCACACCGTGCTGGACCGAGTGGACGACCAGCTCGAGACCGTGCTGGAGGCGCAGCGCTCCGCTGTGGAGGACGAGGCCCAGGAGATCCCCCGGATGCGGGCCCGCTCCGTGGTGGTCATCGAGGCCGACGGCGTCGAAGAGGTCGCCGAACTCACCGATGAGTCCGGGGTGGTGTCGCCGCTCTCGGACGCGGAACGGCATCAGCTGCTCGACGGTGCGGGCCGGGAGCCCTACGCCGAGACGGTCCAGCTGAGCGATCACGGCTCCTACCGGGTCACCTCGGCCGCCCTCGGCGGCGGCGGACAGGTGGTGGTGGGGCAGTCCCTGTCCGAGGTGGACCAGACCATCCGGGACATGACCCTGTCCTTCACCGTGGTGGGGCTGCTGGGGGTCACCCTGGCGGCCCTGGGCGGGCGCTGGATCATCCGGCTGGGGCTGCGCCCGCTGGAACGGCTGGCCCGCACGGCCTCCCAGGTGTCGCAGACCCCGCTGGCCGAGGGCACCGTCTCCATGCCCAGCCGGGTGCAGGACCAGGACACCTCACCGGGCACCGAGGTGGGGCAGGTGGGTGCGGCGCTGAATCGCATGCTGGACCATGTGGAAGATGCCATCGGCCGGCGGCAGAGCAGCGAGGACCAGCTGCGCCGGTTCATCGCCGACGCCGGCCACGAGCTGCGCACCCCGCTGGCGGCGATCAGCGCCCACGCCCAGCTGATGGAGCGCCGCCGGACGGAGATGCCGGAGGAGCTGGGGCATTCCTCCCAGCGGATCCGCTCCGAATCGCAGCGGATGGGGCTGCTGGTGGAGGACCTGCTGCTGCTGGCCCGCCTGGACTCCGGGGTGCCGCTGGCCGAGGAACCCGTGGAACTGGCCCGCATCCTGGTGGACGTCTCCGCGGACGCCCAGCTGACCGCTCCGGGGCATCAGTGGCACATCGACCTGCCCGAGGGCGCTGCGGATCTGACGGTCCGCGGGGACGCCGCCCGGCTGCACCAGGTGGTGTCCAACCTGGTCAACAATGCGAAGGACCACACCCCGGAGGGCACCTCGGTGATCCTGCGCCTGCGTGCGGACCGTGCAGATGCCGTGGAGGTGACCGTCGAGGACGACGGCCCCGGCATCCCGGAGGAGCTGCAGCCCCGCATCTTCGACCGGTTCGTGCGCGGCGACGGCGCTCGCAGCCGCGGCGATGCCGAGGCCGGTCAGGGCAACACCGGCCTGGGGATGGCGATCTGCGCGGCGATCGTCCACGCCCACCGGGGGACTATCCGCTGTGAGTCCCGGCCGGGCCGCACCCGGTTCGTCATTCGGCTGCCTGCGGCTCCTCACTCGGCGGGTCCGGCAGCTTCTGCGCGAGGATGATGATCTCGGGGGAGTCCTCGGCGAGTTCCTCCCGGTCCCAGTCTCCCCAGACCTCGGCGACCACGAAACCGGCCTGCCCCAGGGACTCCACCAGCGTGGCCAGGCTCCGGTAGCGCAGGGTCTCGTGGACCACCAGGTGTCGTCCGTCGGGCAGCACCGTGTGGCCGCGGTGGGTGATCAGCGGGCCGTCGTCGGCGGCGTCAGCCGAGGTCGCATCCACCCCGGCGAGCTCCACCCAGGAGGTGAACTCGCCGCCGTCGGGATGCGGCTGGGTCTCCCGGGTGTGCTCGGCGTCCCAGGCGTCCAGCTCCAGGGCCTCCGGGTTCCGGGACTCGAAGGCCAGCCAGCCACCGTCGGCCAGGTTCCGGTGGGCGTGGGCCAGCACCTCGTCCCAGGCCGCGCGGGGCAGGAAGTACTGGGCTACGTGGCCCTCCATGACGGCGACGTCGGCCGCCGCCGTCGGCAGCTGCTCCGCGGTGCCATGGATCCAGGTGACGGCATCGCCGCCCGGACGGGTGCGGGCGACCTCGATCATCGCCTCCGAGGGGTCCACTCCGGTGACCTGCAACCCTCGACGAGCCAGCTCCACTCCGAGCACCCCGGTGCCGCAGCCGATGTCGGTGACCCGCCGAGCGTCCTTCTGCTCGATCAGCGCGGTGTAGAACTCGTGGTCCCAGCCGCCGGAGTTCTCGACGTCGTAGACGCGTACCATCTCCGGGTGTTCCGTCCACGGGCCCTCGACGGTGACGGTCTCGCCCATCAGAACCGCCGCTCGGCCGCGCCCAGGTGGTGCGCCAGGAAGGCGTAGTCCCAGGCGCGCTCCTTCCAGGACTCGTAGCGGCCGGAGGCGCCGCCGTGGCCGCCGTCCATCTCGATCTTCAGCACCACCGGCGCCTCGCCCTGCTGATGCTCGCGCAGCCGCTGCACCCATTTGGCGGGCTCCACGTACAGCACCCGGGTGTCATGCAGACTGGTGACGGCGGCGATGGCCGGGTAGCGGGTGTCCCGGACGTTCTCATAGGGGGAGTAGGACTTCATGTAGGCGTAGACCTCGGCGTCCTGGATCGGGTTGCCCCATTCCTCCCACTCCAGGGCGGACAGCGGCAGGTCCGGGTCCAGGATGGAGGTCAGGTTGTCCACGAACGGCACCTGCGCGACGATCGCGGTGTACTTCTCCGGGGCCATGTTCGCGATCGCGCCCATCAGCAGTCCGCCGGCGGATCCGCCGAGGGCCGCGATGCGCGCCGGGTCCGCCCAGCCGGCCTCCACCAGCTGGTCGGTGGCGGAGAGGAAGTCGGTGAACGTGTGGGTCTTGGTCAGCTTCTTGCCGTCCTCGTACCACCAGCGTCCCAGCTCCCCGCCGCCGCGCACATGGGCGATGGCGAACACGATCCCACGGTCCAGCAGGGACAGGCGGGGGATCCCGAAGGACGGGTCCATGCTCATCTCATAGGAGCCGTAGCCGTAGACCAGAGTCGGGTTGGTGCCGTCCGGGGCGACGTCGCGGTGGTGCATCACGGTGACCGGGACCTGCACCGGGGAGCCGTCCGGCGCGGTGCCGTCCCCGGGTGCCCAGATCCGGGTGGCGCGGTAGGCAGAGAGGTCGACGTCGTGGACCGGGGTCTCGCGGCGCAGGATCGGGGTGGGCGCAGCGGCGTCCCCGCCGTCGTCGGAGGGGGCGGCATGAGGGATGTCATAGATGCGCGGCGGCGTGAACCAGGAGGTGTACAGCACCCGGAACACGGGGGCCTCATGCTCGGCGGAGGTCACCGCGCAGGTGAACAGCTCCTCCTCGAACCCCGGCCCGGGAAGCGACGACGTCGGCACCGCCGCGCCGCCGTCGCGGACGTTGCGCAGTGCGTCCAGGGAGAGCAGCTGCACGGACTCCACGGTGTCGCGCCGGGCGCTGACCAGCACCTGGGCGGCCGTGACGGTGACGCCTTCGAGTTTGACGGTGTCCTCGTGCGGGAGCACGGTGGTGCCCAGGTCCAGGGGGTCTTCGGACCGCTGGGCGGCCAGCGCCTCTGCGGTGGTCAGGCTCAGCGCATTGTTCGGGCCCCCGGCATTGTGGGTGACCAGCAGCTTCCGCTCGCCGTCGAGCTCGATCGGGTCCACACTGTGCAACAGCCGGCGGTCCGCGGAGATCAGCAGCACCGGCTCGGCGTCGGGGTCGGTGAGGTCCAGCAGGCGGGACTCGTCATACTCGGAATTGCCGGAGAGGATGATCAGCTCGCGCTTGTCCGAGGAGACCCCGAAGCCGCTCCAGAGCTGCTCGTCGGTGATCTCCAGCAGCAGCCGATCCTCGGAGGCGTCGGTGCCCAGAGTATGGACGTAGAGACGCCAGGGCCTCCAGGACTCGTCGGCCACCATGTAGTAGGCGCGCGACCCGGTGGGGTCCAGGACGGCGGCGCCGTGGACGTCCTCGACGGTCTCTGGCAGGTTCTCCCCGGTGGTGAGGTCCCGGAAGCGCAGGGTGTGCCGTTCGTCCCCGGTGGTGTCCTCGCAGTAGGCGAGCAGCCGGCCGGACTCGTCGATGCTCATCCCGCCGAGCTGATAGAAGGCGTGGGGCTTCGCCTCGGCGTTGGTGTCGAAATAGGTGACCTCACCGTCGAGCGGCTCCCCGGGCTGCACCTCGGGTGGGGTCCAGGCGTCCAGGGATCGGGACTCGGGAGCTTCTGACTCCGGGGCGCTCACCGGCACACGGCAGTAGATCGGGTGCTGCTCGCCCTCGATGGTGCGGGTGAAGTACCAGAACCCGCCGCGCCGGGAGGGTACCGTGAGGTCGGTCTCCACGGTGCGGTGCTTGATCTCGGAGAAGATCGCCTCTCGCAGCGGCTCCTGGTCCGCGGTGACGGCGTCGGTGTAGCGGTTCTCTGCGTGCAGGTGCTCCAGGACCTCCTGGGACTCCTTGTCCCGCAGCCACTCATAGGGGTCGGCCACGGTGTCTCCGTGGTGGACTCGGCTGGTGGGAACCTTCTTCGCCTGCGGGGGAGCGGGAATCCTGGTGGTCTCTGACATGGGCACCATTCAACCAGAGGGCGGTGTCACGGCTGTCTCGTCATGCCTGTCCGTTCAGATCCAGCCGGGCCTGGGCGACGATGACGGCCAGCTGGGCGCTGGTGTCCGCCCCGATCTTGGCCCGCGCGCTCGCCAGAGTGCTCTTGACGGTGCTCGGCGAGATGAACAGCTCGCCTGCAATGTCTTCATAGGTGTTGCCGTCACCGATCAGCCGGGCCACGGCGATCTCCCGCTCAGCGAGTCGGCTCACGCGTCGACGGGCCGACTCGCAGACCGGCTCCGTCCGCTGGCCGACGTAGCTGGCGATCAGCCGGGAGGTCATCGCCGGGGAGATCATCGGGTCGCCGTCGTGGGCCATGCGCAGGGCGGTGGCGAGGAACTCGGTGGCGTCCTCTTTCAGCAGGAAGCCGGTGGCCCCGGCGTCGAGGGCGCCGTGCAGGTGGGTGTCCGTATCGAAGGCGGTCACCGCCAGGACGGCGGGAGGGGCCAGCTGTTCGCGGATCCGGCGGATGGCCTCGACGCCGTCCATGCCTGCGCCCAGGTGCAGGTCCATCACCACGACGTCGGGACGGTGGGTGCGGACGGCGTCGATCGCCTCGGCACCCGACGGGGCGGTGGCGACGACGGCGATGTCCTCTTCGCCGCTCAGGATGTTCTGCAACGAGCCCAGGACCAGGGCGTCGTCGTCGACCATCACCACAGAGAGCATCACGCGGGAAGTCTACCAACTGGGGGTTGACGCGACGGGGGAGCCCCAGGTCAGCGGGCAGGCGTCGTCGAGACTCCGCCGGGCGGCTCGGAGGCATCGGGCGCAGGCCACGGCAGCCTCACGGTGAGGGTGAACCGGTCCCCGTCCTGGCGGGGCTCGGCGGAGCCGCCCAACGCGCGGGCCCGTTCCTCGACGCCGACCAGACCCGTGCCGGACCCGCCGGTGAACCCCGAGCCTTGGGCCACCCGGTTCGTGACTCGCAGCTCGATCCCCTGGCCCTCCGCGCCGGTGAGGCTCACCTCGGCGGTCCGGTCGCTGCTGTGGCGCAGCACGTTGGTCAGCGCCTCGCCGGTGATGCGCCGGACCGCGTGCTGCAGGGCATCCGGTGCGGTGGAGAAGCCGTCCACCAGCACGAAGGGGCGCACATCGACGCCGGTGGCGGCGGCCTCGGCGAACAGGGTCTGCAGGTCGGCCACGCCCCGTGGGGAGGGGGCCGGGGCGGCGTCGCTGGCGTCGCCTTCACGCAGGGAGGTCAGCAGGGTGCGCAGATTGGTCAGTGCCCGGTCCGCATAGTGGCGGGTGGTGCGCAGCTCGTGGCCGAGACGAGGGTCCCCGGTGCTCTGGGCGGCCTTCTCCAGCCCGCCCACGTGCAGGGAGAGTCCGGAGAGGTCGGAGGCCAACGTGTCGTGGACCTCCCGGGCCAGGATCTGCCGTTCCTGCTGACGGGTGAGCTGCTCGGTGAGCGCCTCGTTGCTGTGTTCGGCGGCCCGGGCGTGGGCCTCGGCGGTGCGGGCGGACCGGCGCTGCCGCACGCCCAGGGAGATCCCCAGCACCAGCCCCAGGCACAGGACCGTGACGACCGCGACCAGGATCTGCCCGGTGCGCTGGTAGTCCGGATCCGGCCAGCCGGTGAGGGCGTACAGATGCAGGCCCGCGCAGATCAGGATGACGGCGAATCCGGCGGCGGCGACCGCCCAGTGCCAGCGACGCTTGGCCCGGACCACCCACACGGCCAGCCCCACGGCCAGGACGAAGGGGTCCAGGCGCAGCAGCAGTGCGACTACGGTGCCGGCGATCATCGGCACCAGCGGAGCGCGCCGGTAGAAGGGCAGTGTGAGCAGGGCCAGCATCGCCACCCCGATCATGATGGCGCCGAGAGTGGTCGGTTCGTCCGTCGCCGAGTCGATGTACTCCGGGTTCGTCATCGCCGTCGACACCGTCACCAAGAGCCCGGTGCTCATCATCACCAGCACGACGATGCCGGAGAGGATGACGCGCACGGCCCGGGGCCACGATCGGGGGAACATGCCGTCAGTGTACTGAGGTGCTCTGACATGCGGACACGGCGGATCGGGCGGCTCAGTATGCCCGATCAGGCATCCTTGTCTGCCCGATCAGCGGTGCCGGTGATGCGCGCAGTCCGAGAAGCTCGAATCAGCACAGAGTGCATCACCCGCAGACCGATGAAGAAAGCAGGTTGAACCATGTCGACCACCTATCCGGATCCCGCCGCCGTCGAGGCCGGGCCGAGCCGGAACATCCTTGGGATCATCGCGCTGATCACGGCGATCCTCGGGGCGATCTTCGCCTGTGTGCCGGGCGCCCTGATCCTGGGCTGGGTGCTGCTGCCCATCGCGTTCGTCCTGGCCCTGGTGTCCCTGTTCCTGAAGGGGAAGAAGCGCGGTGCCGGGATCGCCGGGCTGATCGTCTCCGTGGTGGGCACTGTCGTCGGGATCATCGTGTTCTTCGCCGTGGTGGCCGACGCCTTCGATGAGGCCTTCAGCGACGAGACCACCGTCTCCACCGCCGCGGAGGAGGGCGACGACGCGGAGTCCGGTGACGCCGAAGCGGGCGGCTCTGAGGTCGGCGGCTCTGACGACGCGGCCGCCGCTGCCGAGGAAGAGGCCGACCAGGAGGAGGCCGACGCCGCGGCGACCTCGGAGGATGAGGACGACGAGGCCTCCGCCGATGACGCCGAGCCGGGCACCCGCGCGAACCCGTATCCGCTGGGTTCGGAGATCTCCACCTCCGACTGGGCGGTGACCGTCAACGGGGTGGACCTGGACGCCACCGACGCCGTGCTGGCGGAGAACCCGTACAACGAGGACCCGGAGGAGGGGCACACCTACATCCTGGTGGACTTCAGCGTCCAGTACACCGGTGACGACCCCGAGGGCGACACCCCGTGGGTCAGCGTCGACTACGTATCCGCCGAGGGCAACACGTTCCGCTCCTCCGACAGGGTCACCGTGACACCGGACAGCTTCGACTCCATGAGCACCCTGTACGAAGTTGCGACCACCACCGGCAACGTCGCGATCCACGTGCCGGCCGACGACGTGGCCGACGGAGTGCTGAAGGTGTCGCCGGGGATGTTCGCCGACGACGTCTTCGTCGCCGTGGACTGAGCGTTCCGGAGGGCACGCACGACGACGGCGGGCAGGTGACCGAGAGAGGTCACCTGCCCGCCGTCGTCCCGCTGGGGCTCTTGGGGCACTGACCCGCGCCTCTCATCCTCCCGCCCGCACCAATCCGGATTCATAGGCCGTGACCACGATCTGCGCCCGGTCGCGCAGACCCAGCTTGGTCAGGATCCGCGAGACATGGGTCTTCACGGTCTGTTCGGCGAGATGCAGCACAGCGGCGATCTCCGCGTTCGCCAGGCCTCGGGCCACCTGCGTCATCACCTCCCGCTCCCGGTCGGTGAGCTCAGCCAGCAGGTGGGTCCGGGGCCGCGACGTGGGCCGGGAGGCGTAGTCCGCGATCAGGGTCCGGGTGACCTTGGGGGAGAGCAGCGCCTCGCCTTCGGCCACCACACGGACCGCGTGCACCAGCTCCTCCGGGGTCGCGTCCTTGAGCAGGAACCCGCTGGCCCCTGCGCGCAGCGCGTCGAAGACGTACTCATCGGCGTCGAAGGTGGTCAGCATCAGGATCCGTGGTGGGGAGCTCTGCATCTGAGCGATCTGCTTCGTGGCCTCCAGTCCGTTGACGACAGGCATGCGGATGTCCATCAGCACCACGTCCGGCCGGGTGCGGCGCACGACGTCGACGATCCCCTCCCCATCCTCCGCGGTCCCGACGACGGCCAGGTCCTCCTGGGCGTCGAGCAGCGCGGCGAAGCCGGCGCGGATCATCGACTGGTCGTCCACGATCAGCACGCGCACCACGTCGGAGGAGATCTCAGGCATGGCCCCACGGTACCCCTCCGGTATGCCCCACACATCGCTCTGTGGTGTGATGTGACCATCACAGCTCCTCGTCAAGGATCGATGTCATGATCCGCCGCCTGCTGCGCGACTGCGCCTACGTGTTGCCCGGACTGCCCATCGCCGTCTTCGGGTTCAGCCTGCTGATCACGCTGACCGCCGCCTCCATCGTCACCGCCCCGCTGTGGATCGGAGCGCTGCTGCTGCCGGCCACCCTGATCGTCGCCTCCGGCTTCGCGGAGCTCTCCCGTCGGCGGCTGCGCCTGTGGGGAGCGGTCCCGGAGCCTGTGGTGTACAGACGGCGGGGCTCCGGGGTCGCCGGTGTGATGCGTCTGCTGGGCGACCCGCGCCGCTGGCTGGACCTCATCTTCGAGGCCATCATCGCTCTGCCGGTCCGACTGGTCACCTTCGTGATCGCGGTGCTGTGGATCGTCCTGGGGCCGGCCGCCATCACCTACTTCTTCTGGTCCCGGTTCATTCCGGGGGAGCGCGGCCTGATCCAGCTGCTGGACCTGATCGCCCCCGCCTTGGTGCCTGGAACCGACGCCGGCCGGTACCTGCTGGACTCGGCCGTGTTCTTCACCGTGGGCGTCATCGTGCTGGTCACCCTGCCGGCCGTGATGCACGGACTCGCCTGGCTGGACGCGCTGCTGGCCACCAGCCTTCTGGGCTCCGGCGGTCGGGGCAGGCTTCCCGACGGCGGCCGTGTCGCCACCGACGATGCCCCGGAGCCTGCCGCCGTGGCGCACAGCGGGGCGTCCTTCAGCGCCCAGGCGTGGTCCTGGATGGGTGCGGTGTTCGCCGCGGTGGTGCTGCTGGCCGTGGGCTGGCCGGTGACCGCCGCGGTCTATCAGGTCCATGTGGTGATCGCGATGATTCTGACGGCGACGCACAGCGGTGCCCTGGTGCTCACGCTGCGGCATTCCTGGTCAGGCATCGGTGTCTCCGTCGTGGCTTCGGCGGCCATGATGGGGGCCACCGCCGAGTCTGAGGTGAACGTCTGGCCTTGGCCGGTGACTGCAATGCTCGCCCAGTGCGGGGTGCTGCTGGTCGCAGCACTGCGGCAGCGGTGGTACGTGGCGGCCAGCGGCTGGGCGGCCAGCGCGTTGCTGACCGGTGCCGCCGTCGTCGTCGCAGCCCCGGAGGTGCCGGGTGGGGTGCTGTCCACGGCGATCGTCTTCGCCTCGGTCAGTGCGGGAGTGGTGCTGCTCGGAGCACTGACCCGTCAGTGGATCCTCAACGCCGGGCGCCTGCAGGCCTCCGAACAGGCCAGCGCCCAGCAGACCCGGCGCCGCCGGGAGCTGGAGGAGCGCAACAGGATCGCCCGGGAGCTGCATGACGTGGTGGCGCACAGTATGTCGGTGATCAGCGTGCAGTCCGCCACGGCGGCGTATCGCGTCCCTGGCATCGGGGCGGAGGCGCAGCGCGAGTTCGAGGAGATCGCGCGTTCCTCCCGACAGGCGCTGGGGGAGATGCGGATGCTGCTGGGCATTCTGCGGGGCGAGGACGACGTCCCCACCGCGCCGACCCCCGGGCTGGGGGACGTCGAGCAGCTGGTGGAGGACACCCGCGTATCGGGAGTGACGATCCGCATCGACGGTTTCGCCGAGCTGCCGGCCGTTCCCTCCGCCGCTGGGCTGGCCGCCTACCGGCTGGTGCAGGAGGCGCTGAGCAACGCCCTGCGCCATGCACCCGGCTCGGCTGTGGAAGTCACCGCCTCCGTCCAGGGGCGGGAGCTGGTCCTGGCGGTGACCAACACGGCCCCGCCGGAGAGCGACGCCGTGCCCGCGCCGGGCGCTGGCCTGGGGCTGGAAGGCATCGAGGAACGGGTGAGCGCGGTCGGCGGCGTCGTGGACTCGGGTCCGACCCCGGAGGGCGGTTTCCGGGTGGAGGCGCGGCTGCCGCTGGGGTGAGGGTGCGGTGGATTCCCCTCCCTGCCGTCGAGGAGTCATTTCTCCATGCATCTCACCTTGCTGACGCGCGTCACCAGCAGGGAGATGTGCGCACAAGTGACTCCGAGACGCGGAGGGGACGTGCAGAGCGGGCCCCGACCGCGTCGCCGTTCTCCACAGCCCTGTGGAGAACGGCGACGCGCAGCCCGGAGATCCGCTGGGATGGAGTCCATGAATCCGTTCCACCGCGGCGCCGACGACGGGCGACGCCGCCCTCCGCCCTCGGTGCCGGCGGGCCCCGCGCGTCGCCGAGACCTGTCCGACCTCCCCGCGGCCGATCTGGAGCGCGCCCTTCGGCACGGGACCCTCGCACGTCTGGGGCACGGGATCTACGACGCCGGCGGGCATCAGCTTTCGCCGATGCTCGCCACGCTGCAGGTGCTCACCGCCGACGCCGACGTCGTTGCCACCCATGACACCGCCGCCGCCCTCCTGGGTCTGTGGGGTGCGGAGCTGCGCGAGCCGTTCCATCTGACCGTGCCTCGCGGCAGGACGCGCATCCGCCGACACGACGTCGTCGGGCACCGTGCCGACGTCCCGCCGGACCAGATCACACGGATCGCCGGCGTCCGGGCCAGCACGGTTGCGCGCACCTGGGCGGAGATGTTCGCCGGAGCGTCGCTGGAGGAGGCGCTGATCGCGGCGGACATCGTCCTGCGCGCCCCGCGGGTGGAGTTCGAGGGGCCCGGTGAGGCCGCTGCGACGCGGCAGGATCTCCACGCCGCCGTCGAATCTCTCGGCCGACGGGCAGGAGTGAGGGTGCTGCGTCAGGCGGCCGAGCTGGCCCGGGAGCAGGTGGACTCGCCGCAGGAGACGCGGCTGCGGCTCGCGCTGCACCGCGCGGGCCTTCCCGAGCCGGAGGTCAACGGGTGGGTGCTCGACGACGTCGGGCGCCCGGCGTTCCAGCCGGACCTGATGTTCCGTGAGTGGAGGGTCGCCGTGCAGTACGAGGGGCCGCATCACTCCCACCCCCAGCAGGTGGAGCGCGACGTCGGCCGCGCGGAGCTCGCCGCTGCGTTGGGGTGGATCGAGGTGCGCAACACCCGCCGGCTCCAGGTCAGAGCATGGGCTCCCGCCGTGGACAAGGTGACAGCCGCGCTGTTCGACCGCGGGTGGAGGCCGTGAGAGCTCGTCGAGGAGTCACTCTTCCCTGCATCTGCACCCGCTGACGCGCGTCAGACTGGAGGAGATGCACGGAGAAATGACCCCTCGAGACAGAAACGGGCAGCCGGGAGCAACATCCCGGCGGCCCGCCCTGCTCAGATGCTCACCGTCCCCGGTACTGGGTGACCAGCGGGCAGTCCATGGGGTCGGCGTACCCCAGGCCCACGCGGTTGAGGTAGCGGATGACGATGCCGTAGGACTCCACGAGTCCGGTCTCGGTGTAGGGGATCTGCTTCTCCTCGCAGAACCGCACCACGATCGGCCGGACCTTGCGCAGGTTCATGCTGGGCATGCGGGGGAACAGGTGGTGCTCGATCTGCAGGTTGAGCCCGCCCATCGCCCAGTCCGTGAGCAGCCCGCCGCGGATGTTGCGGGAGGTCAGGACCTGGCGGCGCAGGAAGTCGATGCGCTCGTTCTTGGGGATCAGCGGCATGCCCTTGTGGTTGGGGGCGAAGCTGCCGCCCATGTAGACGCCGAAGACCACCAGCTGCACTGTCAGGAACGCCAGGCCCAGCGGCAGTCCGAGGGTGAGCAGCACCAGCGCGGGGAAGCCGACCAGCCGGATGGTCACCAGCACGGCCTCCACGGCGCGGTGCTTGACCTTGGGCTCCAGGATGATGGTGCGCACCGCGTTGTAGTGCAGGGCGAAGGCGAAGAGGGTGAGCAGCGGGAAGAAGAGCCAGCCCTGTCGGCGGGTGATCCACCCCATGAAGCCGGTGCGTCCCTCGTTCTCTCCGGGGACGAACACCAGGGCGCCGGTGGCGATGTCGCCGTCGCGGCCGATGGTGTTGGGGCTGGCGTGGTGGCGCCCGTGCTTCCGGGACCACCAGGCGTAGCTGAGGCCGACGCCCAGGTTTCCCACGATCCGGGAGAACCACTCGTTGGTACGCCCGGTGGCGAACACCTGCTGGTGGGCGCTGTCATGGGAGAGGAAGGCCAGCTGGGTGAACAGGACGCCGAAGACGGCGGCGAGCCCCAGCTGCCAGAGGCTGTCTCCGAGCACGAACATCAGGGCCACCGAGACGACGGCGGCCAGGCCGAGGACCACCAGGCGCAGGATGTAGCGGTCGGCGCGGCGGTCCATCAGTCCAGCGGCCTTCACCTCCGCGGCGAGCTCGGCGAAGTCATTGGTCTGCGCATTGCGCGGCATGCGCTCACGCGGGGCCGACGGTGCCGTCTGCTCCACGGTGGCGGTGCTCTTCTCAGTGCTGATGACGCTCATGCGGCTACCGTATGGAGCCGGTCAGTACGGAGGCATCACCCAGGGGAGCCAACTCCGCCCCCTACCGGGGTAGGGGGTCGGTCATCAGCCCTTGACTCGCCGCGGCTCGACGGCGAGTGTTCACGCCATGCGATTCATCCTGATCCCCGGCCTCTGGCTGGCCGCCGATTCGTGGGGAGGCGTCCCTGACCTGCTGCGGAAGGCCGGCCATGAGGCTCACGCGCTGACCCTTCCCGGCCTGGAATCCCGCGACGCCGGCCGCGCCGGCCTCGGCCTGGACGACCACCTGGGCGCGGTGCTCGCCGCCGTGGAGGAGGACCCGGAGCCCGCCGTCGTCGTGGGGCACTCGGCCGCGGCCACGTTGGCGCATCTGGCCGCGGACGCCTGGCCGGACTCCGTGGCCCGCACGGTGATGATCGGCGGGATGCCGGCTGCGGAAGGCAGCCCTTTCCTGGAGGGCTTCGCCGCCGACGGAGACGACGTCCCCTTCCCCGGGTGGCCGGCCTTCGAGCCCGAGGACGTCCGGGACCTCGACGACGAGGCGCGCGCGAGACTGGAAGCGATCATGCGTCCCAGCCCGGCGGGCGTGCTCGAAACCCCGGTGACCTACCGGGATGCGCGCCGCCATCAGGTGCGGGTCACGCTGGTGTGCCCGGAGTTCACCGTGGAGGATGCTCGGCAGTGGATGGCCGCCGGGTTCATGCCGGAGCTGGCCGCCGGGGACGACGTCGAGCTGGTCGACATCGACTCCGGCCACTGGCCTCAGGTCACTCGGCCCGCGGAGCTGTCGGCGATTCTCGCTGCTGCAGGTAGTCGCTGACGTCCTCGCGGCTCCAGCATTCGACGTTCTCCAGGTCGGGCATGTCCTCGTCGACGAACACGGGGTCCAGGCCCTGCTTGCGCTGGGCGTCGAAGTGCTTGAGCAGGCGGAACGCCTTGCTGCCGAGCAGACAGATCACCACGAGGTTGAACAGGGCGATGATCACCATGGTGACACCGGCGATGGCCCAGGCGAGGTCGACGCTGATGATGGAGCCGAGGAACACCACGCCGGTGAGCACTACGGCGAAGGCCTTGCGGACGTTCTCCTTCGAGGAGATGAACAGGATGTTCGCCTCGCCGTAGGAGTAGTTCCCCAGGATGGAGGTGAAGGCCACCAGCGTGATGATCACGGCCAGGGCGATGGCGCCGAACATGCCGAGGTTCGCCTCGAGGGCGCCCTGGGTGAGCTCCACGCCCAGGTTGGCGTCCGCCCCTACCGGGTCCTCGAAGGTGAACAGGATGATGAACGCGGTCACCGAGCAGATGATGATCGTGTCCAGGTAGACGCCCAGGGTCTGCACCAGGCCCTGCTTGGCGGGGTGGGAGACGTCGGCGGTGGCTGCGACGTTCGGCACCGAACCCATGCCGGCCTCGTTGGAGAACATGCCGCGCTGCACGCCCGCCATGATCATTGCGCCGAAGGCGCCGCCGGCGGCTGCGCGGAAGTCGAAGGCGTCGCCGAGGATCTGGCCCACCACCCGGGGCAGCTCCTCGATGTTCATGATGATCACCACCAGCCCGAGGATGATGTAGAGCGAGGCCATGAGCGGCACCACGTTCTGGGCCACCCGGGCGACGCTGCGCAGGCCGGCGACGACGATCAGTCCGGTCAGCGCGGTCAGCACGACGGCTAGGATCCAGCTCAGCGTGGTGGTGTCGGCCACCCCGACGGCGTCCGCGGCACCGGTGACGGCGTCGACGACGGTGTTGGCCTGCAGCGAGGTGAAGGACAGGGCGAAGCAGAAGATGAAGATCACGGCGAAGACGATGCCGGCGCTGCGGGAGCCCAGCCCCCGCTGGATGTAGTAGGCCGGGCCGCCCTTGAAGGTGTCGAAGCGGCGGGTCTTGTAGAGCTGGGCCAGGGTGGACTCCACGAAGGAGGCCGCGGAGTTCAGGACGGCCATCACCCACATCCAGAAGATCGCGCCCGGGCCGCCCAGGGCGATCGCTCCGGCGACTCCAGCGATGTTTCCGGTGCCCACGCGGGCCGACGCCGTGATCGTGAAGGCCTGGAAGGCGGAGAGCGATCGAGTGCGACCGGTCTCGTCCCGGCGGGCCTTCTCCACGATGGCCGCGAACATCGCGGGAAGGTGGCGCAGCTGCACCACCCCGGTGCGGACGGTCATGTAGATGCCGACGCCGATGACGACCCAGATGCCGAGCCAGGACCAGGCGGTCTCTTCGATGTCTCCGATGATCTGGAGCAGTGAATCCATAGTCATGATGGGCCGACTGTATCGCGCACTGTGAGGCGGACAACAGGTGGAGAGCGGGCTGACGGCGTGTGCGCCGTCGTGCGTCATGTCGCGACAGCGCTGCGCCCACCGCCATTGAAACGTTTTTAGCATCACTGTTGTCGAGGGCAACCGCGCCGCTCTAGGGTGATCCACGTTACAACGCTGGATGGTCCGAGAGTGATGAACGAGGAGCTGAGCCTGTGCCCTATCGACGACGAACAGCACGTACCGCCGCTGCCCTGGCCGGTGCCGCGGCGCTGAGCCTGACTGCCGGATCCGTGTCCGCGGGTCCTTCCCAGACCACCGAGCTCGGCCACCAGCTGGAGGCCCTGGACCGCGGCCTGGTCGCCGTCGGCACCGACGACGGCGTCCACCTGAGCTGGCGACTGCTGGGCGAGGAGACCACCGGAGCCACGGGCCACGGCATGAAGGGGCCGAACTTCCACGTGCTGCGCGATGGCGAGCGCATCGCCACGGTCACCGATTCCACGAACTTCCACGACGCGGACGGCGACGCCGACTCCACCTACACCGTCACCCCGGTGGGCAACGCCCCGCACAACGGACCCGACGGTGAGGCGGAGGTCTGGGCGGAGGGCCACTATGACCTGCCGCTGCAGAAGCCCGAACCGGGGATCACCCCGGCCGGAGAGGAGTATGAGTACCACGCCAACGACGTCTCCGTCGGGGACGTCACCGGCGACGGGCAGTACGAGTTCGTGGTGAAGTGGGACCCCAGCAACTCCAAGGACGTCTCCCAGGTGGGCTACACCGGCGAGGTCTACGTGGACACCTACACGCTCGACGGTGAGCTGCTGAATCGCATCGAACTGGGTCCCAACATCCGCGCCGGGGCCCACTACACCCAGTTCCTCGTCTATGACTTCGACGGCGACGGCACCGCCGAGATCATGATGAAGACCGCCCCCGGCACGGTGGCCGGCGACGGCGAGCACATCACCATGCCGCAGGAGGACCTGGATGCCGGGTACGGCCCTGACGACGACTACCGGATGAGCGCCGACGACTACTACGAGCATGTGGTGGAGGTATTCCGCGGCTGGCACGAGCATCCCGAGGTGGTCGCCGGGAACTGGCCGGAGACCCTGGAGGAGGCCTTCGGTGAGGAACCCTCCTACGACTACCCGCTCGGTGACGCCGACGCCCGGCAGCTGGCCGACTTCTTCATCGACGAGTACGCGCCCTCCCGCAGCGAACGCAACGATCTGCGGACCTTCGAGGGCTTCATCGTCCACGGCCCGGAGTACCTGACGGTCTTCGACGGTGAGACCGGCGCCGAGCTGGACACCGTGCCCTACACGCCGGAGCGCGGCGACGACGGCATGCTCTGGGGCGACTACGCGATGTCCCGCATCGAACCGGGCAACCGGGTGGACCGCTTCCTGGCCGGGGTGGCCTACCTGGACGGCCAGTCGCCGTCCGCGGTCTTCACCCGCGGCTACTACACCCGCTCCGCGGCGGCCGCCTATGACTTCGACGGCGAGCAGATCACCGAGCGGTGGGTGGCCGACTCTGGGCATGTGCCGATGGACAACCCCTTCGACGCGGGCCCGCACGAGGGAGTGGGGACGGACCCCGAGCTGGGCCCCTTCGCCGGACAGGGCTTCCACTCGCTGAGCGTGGCCGACGTCGACGGCGACGGGAACCAGGAGATCATCTACGGCTCCGCCACTCTGGACCACGACGGCAGCCTGCTCTACTCCTCCACCGGCATCGGACACCCGGACAGTCCGATCGCCGGTCAGGAGATGAAGCTGGGCCATGGGGACGCCCTGCACGTGGGCCACTTCGATCCCGATCGGCAGGGCCAGGAGATCTTCGCCGTCCACGAGGCCGGCCCCTGGGCGCCCTATGGCTATACAATGCGTGACGCCGCCACCGGCGAGGTCCTGTGGGGCGACTACACCGGCACCGACGTCGGCCGCGGCATGGTCGGCGACATCGACCCGGAGACCCCCGGCTACCATGCCTGGGCGTCGATCCCGCCCAACGAGGAGGAGGGCACGACCGGACTGTTCACTGCCACCGGTGAGCCGGTGGACGGGGACGTCCCCGGCACGAACATGAGCATCCGCTGGGCCCCGGACATCACCACCCAGCTCATCGTCGGCGACCGGGAGGACACTCCGCGCATCGAGGACTGGCTGGACGGCACCCTGCTGGTGGCCGAGGGCACCCGGACGAACAACTACACCAAGGGCAACCCGTCCCTGGTGGCGGACATCTTCGGGGACTGGCGTGAGGAGCTGGTGCTGCGCACGTCGGACAGCTCCGCGCTGCGGATCTTCACGGCCACCGAGGTGACCGACCGGAAGCTCTACACGCTGATGCATGACCCGCAGTACCGGGTGGGTGTGGCCTACCAGCAGACCGCCTACAACCAGCCGACCTACCCGGACTTCCACCTCGGGCATGACATCGACTGGCGTCAGGTCCCGGTGCCGGAGGGCCACTACCCGAGCGCCGACTGAGGCCCGCCGAGCCGGCCGGATCCTCGCCAGAGGGGTGCCCGTGGGGCACAATGAAGCACAACGGGCACCCCTTGGCAGAGAAGGTGATCACGATGGCCGGCACCCCTGGCATCACTCCATTCACCCGGGTCGACGACGACGTCTTCATGACCACCGTCGACGGCGGCGTCACCCCCTTGAACATCGGCCTGGTGGTCGGCAGCCGCGGCGCGGTGCTGATCGACCCGGGGCCGGACGGCGGGGACCATGACGCGTTGCTGGCGGCGGTCCGACAGGTCACCGACGCGGAGCTGATCGTGGTCAATACGCACGGCCACGGTGACCACATCGGCGCGAACGCGTATCTGCGTGAGCACGGTGTGGAGCGGATCCTGGCCCACCGTGAGGCGGAGGTGGCCACCGCCACCGAGCTGGTCGGCCAGGCCCCGGTGGTTCTGGACCTGGGAGGCCCTGAAGTGGTCGTCGAGCACCTGGGACGCGGTCACACCGACGGCGACCTGGTGGTCGAGGTCAGCCGCGAGGGCCACGACGGCATCATGTTCTGCGGGGACCTCGTCCGCGAGGGCACCGATCCGAGCTTCCGGGACTCCCATCCGGAAGAGTGGGTGCGCACGCTGGGGCGCATCTGGTCCATGGCGGGCACCTGCTCGCGCATCATTCCCGGTCACGGTCAGCCGGTGGACGCGGACTTCGTGGCCTCGATGCGCCGCCGCATGGAACAGGGGCACACCCTCTCCCGGCAGGCGCTGCGGGACGCGGTCACCGACGCGACCAAGGCCATCCCGATCCTGCCCTATGGTCCGGAAGAGTCCCGGGAACTGATCAGCCGACTGCGCGCCGGCCACTGACCCTGAGACGGACCCGCGAGGCCCATGTTCTTCACCAATCGTCAGCGCCCCGGCGAGGGGCGGGAGGAGCCCGAGTTCCAGATCCGGCTGAACCGGCTGGGCGTCATCCTCGGCGTCATGCTGCTGCTCGGTGTGGCGACCTGGCTCAGCATCGACTGGGGACCGTGAGCCTCACCTCGCGAGGCGCTCACACCTCGTAGAGGTGGGTGAACTGGGGCGGCACCGGGTGCGGCGTCGGCGGGGCCGCGTGCAGCGGCTGTCCGTGGTGGCGACGCCCGGCCTCGGCGTCGAAGAACGTGATGCCCGCGGCGCACAGCAGGAACCCGGGACCTACGGGCAGCAGCGTGCCCGCCACCCAGTGCCAGCCGCTGGGGTTCTCGGCCGCAGTGCGCACGGCCTCCCAGCCGCCCGCGAACAGCAGGGCCAGCCCTGTGGCCGCACAGAACACGACCCCCAGGAACCAGGCCAACCCGGCACCGGCACCGACGGCGGTGTCGTCCTCCACGGTGACGGTGTTCCAGCGTTCGCCGGTGCGCATCACCAGCCAGCCGCCGGCGATGCCCCACAGCGCGGCCACCAGATAGGCGGCGATGATGTCCGAGGCGAAGTGCCCTGTCATGAAGATCGCCGCCCCGGAGAACACCGCCAGCAGGCCGGTGAACAGCCCGATGAAGGGCCGCTGATGCGGGGCGCTGACCAGGAACACGGCGACGGCGGCTGCCGCGGCCATCGTGGCATGGCCGGAGGGGAACGTGGGGTCCGTCCACCACCAGGAGCGCATGTCCGCCACCGAGAGCGGGATCTCGTGGTCCAGCCGGTGGATCCACACGTTCTTCAGTACCTGGGTGGTGATGTTGGCTCCCAGGAACACCACGATCGCGATGCCCGCGGCGAGGAACCGGCGGCGCAGCAGGGTGATCGCCAAGAAGATCAGCCCCGAGACCGCCGCCGCGGCCGCCGGGGCCTTGAGCAGCAGCTGCCGCAGCGTCTCGTTCTGCAGGGGCCCCTGGGTGATGTTCCAGTACCGGGACTCCAGCGTGGCCTGTTCGAGCCATTGGCCCGTCGCGGACCGGATGAAGAACTCATGCACCGCCACCAGCGCGAACGCGCACAGCAGCAGGCCCACGACCCACAGCCAGGTGCGGCGTGCGGGCAGGCGGAGACGGGAATGCTCGGACATGCACACCAGTATCGCAGGCGGCTGCCGTCGAGCCGGTGAAGCCTACACTGAGCCCATGACCTCATTGCCCGACGTCGAGGAGCTGCTGCGCGGTTCCGCCGTCGTGAGCCTGCCGATGCGGACCCGCTTCCGCGGCCAGACCGCCCGGGAGGCGATGCTGCTGCACGGTCCGGCCGGCTGGGCCGAGTTCGCGCCCTTCCCCGAGTACGGTCCGCAGGAGTCCGCGGCGTGGCTCGCCGCCGCCGTCGACGCCGGATGGACCGGCCTGGGGGAGCCACGGCGCACCACGGTGCCGGTCAACGCCACGATGCCGGCTGTGCCGGCCGCGCAGGTGGCCCAGGTGCTCAAGCGCTACGGCCGCGCCGAGGCGATCCCCGCCGTGAAGATCAAGGTGGCCGAGCCCGGTCAGAGCCTCGACGACGACGTCGCCCGCCTGCGTGAGGTGGCGAGGCTGCTGCCGCAGGCCGGACTCCGGGCTGATGCCAATGGCGGGTGGACGCACGCCGAGGCGGTCCGGGCGGTGGAGGAGCTTGCTGATGTCGCCGGGGACCGGCTGGAGTACGTGGAGCAGCCCGTGGCCGGTGTGGAGCCGCTGGCCGTGCTGCGCGAGGAGCTCCACCGGCGCGGCACCCTGGTGCGGATCGCCGCCGACGAGGCCGTCCGCAAGGCCGAGGACCCGCTGCGGGTGGCGCGGCTGGGGGCCGCCGATCTGATCGTGGTGAAGGTCCCGCCGCTGGGGGGAGTGGACCGTGCCGCCCAGGTGGTGCGCGACTCCGGGCTGGACGCCGTGGTCTCCTCCGCCCTGGATACCTCGGTGGGGCTGGCGGCAGGGCTGGCGCTCGCCGCCCGGCTGGAGTCCCTGCCCTACGCCTGCGGGCTGGGCACCGCCGCCCTGCTGGCCGCCGACGTCGTCGAGTCTCCTCTGATCCCGGTGGAAGGGGCGCTGCAGGTGCCGGTGCGGAAGGGTCGTGTGGTGGCTCCTGAGCCGACGCCGCGGCTGGTGGACGAGCACCGGGTGGCCGGGGCTCGTCGAGACTGGTGGGACGAGCGGCTGCGGTCCGCCCATGCGGTGCTGGCCGGGCGGACGGGCGCTGCGTCTTAGGATTGGGACATGCACTCCGACCGGCGTCCCTTCCGCGAATTCGACGACTCTGAGGACGCCGAGGCGCTGCGTCTGGCGCGTCGGGTGGTGCGCGGGCTGAGCCTGAGCATGCGCCACGTGGTGATCGCTCCGGGGTCCCGCTCCGCGCCGCTGGCCTACGCCCTGGCGGAGGCCGAACAGCTGGGTGCGATCCGCCTGCACGTGCGCATCGATGAGCGCTCCGCGGCGTTCACCGCCCTGGGAATCGCGCTGGACTCGGGCCAGCCGGCCGGCGTGGTGACCACCTCCGGGACCGCCGTGGGGAACCTGACACCGGCCGTGATGGAGGCGGACATGGCCGGTGTGCCCCTGGTGGCCATCACCGCTGACCGGCCGGAGGAGCTCCACGGCACCGGCGCGAACCAGACCACCTGGCAGCACGGCATGTTCGCCGGCCGGGTGCGGGACGAGATCCATCTGGAGCAGGGCGAGGTGCGCCTGGAGCCGGTGTCCCGGGATGACATGCTCTCCGCGGAGACGCAGGTGGCGCTGCTGATGCGGCAGGCCTCGGAGTCCCGCGGCAAGGGACCCGGCCCGGTGCACCTGAACATCGGCTTCCGGGACCCCCTGGTGCCCCGCGAACCTGAAGAGGGCGCGCCCGCGGTGCCGCAGCGCTGGGCCCGCCGACCGGTGCGTCCGCAGGCGCCTGTGCAGCCGGCGGTGCATCTGCAGGGCGGGGCGCTGATGGACCAGCTGGACGCCGAGGAGCGGGAGGCCGCCAGGGAGCAGATCCGGCGCAGCCTGCGGGCGGTGCAGGACATCGCCCGCGACGTGCGCACCGTCTTCGTCCTGGGCCACGACGCTCCGCCCGAGGCTGCGCAGCTGGCTCTGGAGCTGGGTCACCCGGTCCTGGCGGAGCCGACCAGCGGGGCCCGGGATGCCGATGCGGCCGTGCCGGCCTATCGGCTGATCCTGCAGGCGCCGGCCTCGAGCGCCGGCGGCCGGCTGACCGCGGAGATCCAACGGGTGGTGGTGGCCGGACGCCCGACGCTGTCCCGGCCGGTGCAGCGGCTGCTGACCGCCGATGCCGTGGAGGCGGTGCAGTACCAGCCTGCCGGCGTCGGCTGGCATGATCACCGGCTGCCCCGTCCCGTGGAGCATGACCTGGAGAGGATCCGCGAGTTCGCCGGAGCTCCTCCCGCCGGGTGGTTGGACACGTGGCTGAGGGTGGGCCGCCGGGTGCAGCAGGTGGTGGATCGGGAGCTGGATTCCGTCGGGGCGCTGAGCTCGGTGCGGGCGGCGCAGCTGGTGGCGGAGACGGTGCGGACCCCGCTGCTGCTGGGCTCCTCCTCGGTGATCCGCGATGTGGACCTCGCCGCCCGGCTGACCATGCACGGGCCGGCGCGGCTGGTGGCGCTGCGGGGACTCTCCGGCATCGACGGCAACGTCTCGGCGGCCTCAGGGATCGCCCTGAGCCGGGAGCGCCGGGTGTCGGCACTGGTGGGCGACCTGACGTTCCTCCATGACCTCAACGCCTTGCTGCTGCCGTCCCGTGAGCAGGTGCCCAGTGTGGATGTGGTGGTGATCAATGACGCCGGCGGGGCGATCTTCGACCAGCTCGAGCACGGGGACGTGGGACGCCGCCCGGGGAAGGGAGAGGCCGTGGAACGGCTCTTCGGCACTCCGCAGGCGGTGGACCTGGCACAGATCGCCGCCGGATTCGGCGTCGAGCACCGCGGGGTGGGCACCCCGGAGCAGCTGCAGCAGGCCCTGGCGCACCCCGATGACCGGCTCGGTGTGCGGATCATCGAGGTCCGCACCGATCGCCACGGGCTGCGGGATCTGCACACCCGGATGAAGGACGGCGTGGCGGCCCTCTGACCGCCCCCTGCGATCGAGGGGTCAGTTCCCGGCATTCCGGCGGCTGCTGACGCGCGTGACCGAGGGGGTGATGTGCGAGAATCTGACTCCTCGTCCGTGGCGCTGCGGCCCTGACGCCGCTCGGGAACACTGATGCCGCTCGGGAACCCTTGTGCCTCTCGGGGCAGGGGAGAGATGGTCGAGGGGAGAGCCCGCGCCGTGGGCTCCGCCCGCAGCGCTCCGACCCCAGGAGGATGACCGGAATGGCATACGCCTCCCAGAATCTGACGCAGAAGCTCATCGCCTCGCATCTCGTGGAGGGCAGCCCGCACCCCGGCGAGGAGGTCGCGCTGAGCATCGACCAGACCCTGACCCAGGACGCCACCGGCACCATGGTGATGCTGGAGCTGGAAGCCATGGGGCTGGACAGGGTCCGCACGGAGCTCTCCGTCCAGTACGTGGACCACAACCTGCTTCAGACCGATGAGAAGAACCCCGAGGACCACCTGTTCCTGCAGTCGGCGGCCCGGCGGTTCGGTCTCTGGTTCTCGAAGGCCGGCAACGGCGTCTCTCATCCGGTCCACCAGGCGCATTTCGGGCGTCCCGGGGCCACGATGGTGGGATCCGATTCCCACACCTGTGCGGCGGGTGCCCTGGGGATGCTCGCCGTCGGGGTCGGTGGGCTCGAGGTCGCCATGGCCATGGCCGGGGAGCCGCTGTACGTCACCATGCCCGAGGTCTGGGGAGTGGAGCTCACCGGTGAGCTGCCGCCCTGGGTCTCGGCCAAGGACGTCATCCTGGAGATGCTGCGGCGTCACGGCGTCACCGGAGGCGGCGGCCGCATCATCGAATACCACGGCGACGGCGTCCGGTCCCTCAGCGCGATGGACCGGCATGTGATCGCCAATATGGGCGCCGAGCTGGGGGCGACCACCAGCATCTTCCCAGCGGACGAGGAGGTCCGGCGCTATCTGGCCGAGCGCGGCCGGGAGGACCAGTTCGTCGAGCTGCAGGGCGACGAGGACGCCGCATACGACCTCACCGAACGGATCGACCTGTCCACGCTGGAGCCTCTGATCGCCGCGCCGTCCTCCCCGGGGAACGTGACGCCGGTGGGGGAGGTGGCCGGGGAAGAGGTCCACCAGGTCGTGATCGGCTCCTCCGCGAACCCAGGGCTGCGGGACTTCGCCGTCGTCGCGGAGATCCTCCGCGGACGTCAGGTCGACCAGCGTGTGTCCCTGGACATCAACCCCACCTCGCGGGAGATCTATGCGGACATGGCTCGCGGCGGCTGGCTGCTGGACCTGATCTCCGCCGGGGCCCGCATCCACCAGTCCGGTTGCATGGGCTGCATCGGCATGGGGCAGGCGCCGGCGGTGGGGCGGAACAGTCTGCGCACCATGCCGCGCAACTTCCCGGGACGGTCCGGAACGGATGAGGACTCGGTGTGGCTGTGCTCCCCGGAGACCGCGGCCGCCTCGGCTCTGACCGGGCGCATCACCGACCCCCGTGCCCTGGAGGAGTCACCGGGCCTCGCCTGTCCCACCCCGCGCATGCCGGAGGCGCCCACCATCGACCACGAGATGCTGGTGGCGCCCCTGCCGGCGGAGCAGGCCCGTGAGGTCGAGCTGGTCAAGGGAGGAAACATCAGTGCGCTGCCGGAGTTCGACCCCCTGCCGGACGAGATCGACCTGCCGGTGCTGCTGAAGGTCGGCGACGACGTCTCCACCGATGAGATCATGCCCGCCGGATCGAGGGTGCTGCCCTACCGCAGCAACATCCCCAAGATCAGCGAGTTCGTCTACCGACAGGTCGACCCCACCTACCCGGAGCGGGCAGGCGGGGTCGGGGGCGGCCATGCGATCCTCGGCGGCGTGAACTACGGCCAGGGGTCCTCGCGGGAGCATGCCGTGATCGCTCCGCGGTATCTGGGGCTGCGTCTGGTGGTGGCCCGCTCCTTCTCGAGGATCCACTGGCAGAATCTGGCCAACTTCGGAGTCCTGGCGCTGGAGTGCGATGAGGAGGTCTACGCCTCGGTCGACCAGGAGGACCGGATCAGGCTGCGCGGGCTGGCCGAGGCGCTGCATGCCGGACGCGAGGTGCCCGCCGTCGTCGTCGGGAACGGCGACGAACGGCAGGTCACCCTGCGCCATCGGCTCTCGGCACGTCAGGTGGAGATGGTGCTGGCCGGCGGGCGGATCGCCCAGTACGCGGCGTCCACGGGCTGAGCGTCCCGGCAACGAGCCGCCCGGCAGCGAGCTTCCGTGAGCGCGAGCTCAGTGCCCGGCGCCGAGCTTGCCGGCCATCCGCTCGTGCATCACGGCGCTGGCGCCCTCGAGCCCGGCGATCTCCACGTGCTTGTCGTACTTCGCGTACTTCTCGCAGATGGCGTCCAGGGAGGCCACCGTGGAGGCGTCCCAGAGGTCCGCGTTGTAGAGGTCGATGACCACGTGGTCGGGGTCGTCCCGGTAGTGGAACTGGGTGTAGAGGTCGTTGGAGGAGGCGAAGAACAGCTGCCCCTTGACCTCGTACTTGGCGACCTCTTCGCCGAAGTGCTCGTCCACGCGGCGGGTGACGGTGGCCAGGTGGGCCACGCGGCGGGCGAACAGGACCATGGCGGTCAGCACGCCCAGGATCACGCCGATCGCCAGGTTGTGGGTCCACACGGTGGCGATCACGGTTACCAGCATCACCGAGGTCTCGCTCTTGGGCATCATGCGCAGGGTGGAGGGCCGGATGCTGTGCCAGTCGAAGGTCGCCACGGAGACGAAGATCATCACGGCCACCAGGGCGCCCATCGGGATCAGCGCGACCACGTCGCCCAGGGAGACAGCCAGGATGAGGATGAAGATCCCTGCGCAGAAGGTGGAGATGCGAGTCCGGGCGCCCGAGGCCTTCACGTTGATCATGGTCTGGCCGACCATGGCGCAGCCGCCCATGCCGCCGAAGAAGCCGGTGATGATGTTGGCCGCGCCCTGGCCCCAGGACTCGCGGACCTTGTCGGAGCGGGTGTCGGTGACGTCGTCCACCAGTTTGGCGGTCATCAGGGACTCGAGCAGGCCCACCACGGCCATGCCGAGGGAGAAGGGCGCGATGATCTGGAAGGTCTCGAAGGTCAGCGGCACGTCCGGGATGAACAGGGACGGCAGCGAGTCGGGCAGCTCACCCTTGTCGCCCACGGAGGGGACGTTGAAGGCGAAAGCCACGGAGATGACGGTGAGCAGGACGATCGAGACCAGCGGAGCGGGCACCACCTTGGTGATGCGGGGCAGCAGGTAGATCACGAGGAGCCCGGCGGCGACCATCGGATACACCAGCCAGGGCACCCCGATGAGCTCCGGCAGCTGGGAGGTGAAGATGAGGATGGCCAGCGCGTTGACGAAGCCGACCATCACCGAGCGCGGAATGAATCGCATGACCTTCGCGACGCCGAGGACTCCCATCAGCACCTGGAAGATGCCGGCGAGGATGACGGCGGCGATGAAGTAGTCGATCCCGTGGCTCTCCACCAGCGGGGCGATCACCAGCGCCGTGGCGGCGGTGGCCGCCGAGATCATGGCCGGACGCCCGCCGAGGAAGGCGATGGCCACGGCCATCGTGAAGGAGGCGAAGAGTCCGTACTGGGGGTCCACCCCGGCGATCAGCGAGAAGGCGATGGCCTCAGGGATCAGGGCCAGGGCGACGACGAGGCCGGCGAGGACCTCCACCTTCAGCAGGCGGGGCGACTTCAGCGTGCGCAGGACCGACTGGCGGTCCTCCGGATGCGCGATCGACTCCTCGGGATGCGCGACGGCAGGAGTGGGTGCGGGGGCCATGGGGCTCCGTTCTGTGGTCAGGACACCGGCGTGTGCGGCTCACAGGGCACAGTCGTGTCCGGCTCTTCAAGGGGCGACGGGCGCGCGGCACTGCGCGGAACGATCAGGGCGAGATGATCAGTGGGGAGCGGCGGGCGGAGCGTGCCCGGCTCACAGCGTTCAACTCTACCCTTACGTGAGGGATGGGTCGGAATTGTGTGAGGAAGATCTCAGTGATCGAGACATGATCGTCGACCGATCGGCCTCGCGGCCGGTGTGGGGTCGGTGTGGGGTCGGCGGAGGGACCGCGGCATTGGGTGCGACTCTGACGCTGCGGTAGGTTCTCAGCGGAGGCTCTGGCTCACAGAGCATCCAGCGGCTCACGTGCACCTGCACGACGTGCCGCTCGAGTCCCAGCAGCAGTGGCAAGGAGAAGGCGTGACGGCAGAGGACCACCCGGCAGAAGGTGCCGCGGCGGCGGCCGCACGGCGCCGCACCTTCGCCATCATCAGTCACCCCGACGCCGGCAAGTCCACGCTGACCGAGTCGCTGGCGCTCAACGCCCGTGCGATCGAGGAGGCCGGGCACATCCATGGCAAGGCCGGCAGGTCGGCCACGGTCTCCGACTGGATGGGCATGGAGAAGGACCGCGGGATCTCCATCTCCTCGGCCTCCATGCAGTTGGAGCACCGCGGCACGGTGCTGAACCTGCTGGACACGCCCGGTCACGCCGACTTCTCCGAGGACACCTACCGGGTGCTGGCCGCCGTGGACGCCGCCGTCATGCTGATCGATGCCGCGAAGGGTCTCGAGCCGCAGACCATGAAGCTGTTCAACGTCTGCCGCCACCGGGGGATCCCCATCATCACCGTCATCAACAAATGGGACCGTCCCGGCCTGGAGGCGCTGGAACTGATCGACGAGATCCGCGAAGAGACCGGGCTGGACCCCACCCCGGTGACCTGGCCGGTGGGCATCGCCGGAGACTTCCATGGCTACCTGGAGCGCAGGACCGGGGATCTCACGCTGATCCGTGCCACGCCGGGCGGCCGGCGTTCAGCGGAGGAGGAGCACTTCAGCGCCGGGGAGGCGACCCCCGAGGCTCTCGGCCTGCCGGAGCTGGCCGACGCTCGGGAGGAGTCCGAGCTGCTCGGCGCCTCGGGGGCCGACCATGACCAGGAGACCTTCCTGGCCGGGATCTCCACGCCCGTGTTCTTCGCCGCCGCGGTCAGGCACCTGGGGGTGCCCCGGCTGTTGGACGCACTGGTGGAGCTGGCGCCGTCGCCGGAGCCCGGCCCCGACGCCGAGGGTGAGCCGCGCTCCCTGGACGCGCCCTTCAGTGCCTTCACGTTCAAGATCCAGTCCGGCATGGACGCCGCGCACCGGGACCGGCTGGCCTTTGTGAGGGTCTGCTCCGGCGTGTTCCGGCGTGGCATGACGGTGACCTCCGCGCGCACCGGCAGGCCCTTCTCCATGAAGTACACCCATCTGGCATTCGGCCGCACCCGAGAGGTCGTCGACGTCGCCTACCCGGGCGACGTGGTGGGCATCGTCAACGCCTCCGCCCTGCGCATCGGCGACACGCTGTATGAGGCGCAGCCGGTGGAGTACCCGCCACTGCCGCGCTTCGCGCCCGAGTACTTCGCGGTCGCCCGTCCGGCAGACATGGGGCGGATGAAGCAGTTCCGCCGCGGTGTGGAGCAGCTGGAGGCCGAGGGAGTGATTCAGGTGCTGCGCTCCGAGGTGCGGGGCACCCATGTGCCTGTTTTGGCCGCCGTGGGGCCAATGCAGTTCGAGGTCGTCGACCACCGCCTGCGGGAAGAGTTCCGCTCCAGCGCGAAACTGGAGCCGCTGGAGCACTCGTTGGCGCGCGCCACCGATGAGTCTTCGGCGCAGGAGTTGGCCGGCCTGGCAGGGGTGGAGGTCCTCGAGCGCAGCGACGGGCAGCTGCTCGCCCTGTTTCGGGACAGGTGGCATCTGCTCGGCATCGAGCGCACTCGGACCCATCTGCGCCTCGACCCCCTGGTGGCCGCGTGAGCGGTCCAGCCGTCTGTCGCGAGGCGCCGCGCACGGCAGGGTGCAGGCATCGAGGAGTCAATTGCCCGTGCATCTCGGTGAGCTGAAGCGCGTCACCACGGTCGAGGTATGCAGGAAAGTGACCTCTCGTCGGGGAAGTCGCGGGGAGGGGCAGGAGCTTGCGGGGCTCAGGCTGTCGGAACGTTCCTCGGCAGCGGGGTCCAGCGGGTCTCAGCCGACGCCGAGCGCGCCCAGCATGGGGCGCAGCTTCGCCCAGGTCTCGGCCAGTTCGGAGGACGGCTCGGAGCCGGCCACGATCCCGCAGCCGGCGTAGAGGCGGACCTGGCGCGCGTCCTGGGACAGCACCCCACCGCGCAGGGCGATTCCGAAGTCCGCGTTGCCCTGGCCGTCCAGCCAACCCACCGGGCCGGTGAACGGGCCGCGGTCCAGATCCTCGAGGCGAGCGATGAACTCGGCGGCCGTCGCCGTCGGCGTCCCGCAGATGGCCGCCGTCGGGTGGGCCCGCTCGGCGACCAGCAGCGCCGGCGGCACCCGGGGCGCCACCGGGGCGGCGCCGGGGCGGCCGCCGTCGGTGCAGTCCTTGACCAGGCGGCCCGTCACATCGGTGGAGAGGTGGTAGACATTGGGCAGCTCCAGCACCGCCGGCGGGTTCTGGGCGCTGATGACCTCCACCACCGGGGCCAGCTGGGTGAGCAGCGACTGCACGGCGATCTCATGCTCGGTGCGCTGCTTGGGGTCCTCCAGCAGCAGGGCGTGCGCCTGTTCCGGCGGCAGGGCTCCGTCCACCGTGCCGGCCAGCACCCTGGCGGCCATGCGCTCCCCGCGCACCGTCACCAGCATCTCCGGGGTGGCGCCCAACACCTCGCCGGCCCGGTAGGTCCAGCAGTCGGCATAGTCACGGCTCAGGGTCGCCAGGAGACGCCCCGCCGCCAGCGGCTCCTCGGAGGCGACGACGACGTCGCGGCCCAGCACCAGCTTCTCCAGCCTTCGTTCGGTGATCGCCTGCACCCCGGCCTCCACCGCCTGCAGGTAGTGCGCCGTGGGATGAGTGCCCTCCTGCAGGGCGGTGGCGCTGCGAGGGTCGCGGGGCGGAACGAGCGCCGGGTCGAGCGCCGGATCGAGGGGCTCCGGGGAGGCCGGACCCAGGACGCCGCCCGTCAGGGTGAGGCCGTGCCGGTCCAGCGCGGAGAGGACGTCGGCCTGGTCCGCGGCGGCGCTGAGCACCGTCACCCAGCTGCGGCCGGCCACCGATCCCAGGATGAGCTCCGGGAGCACCAGCACCGAGTCCGCGGCGGAATCTGAGGAGTAGGTGACCGAGGTGAACGCGACCGGCCCGCAGCCGGGCACCTCCTGCAGGGATTCCGGCCGCGGCTCCTCCGTGATGGTCGCCAGCCGGTCCTCCCACCAATGGGCCAGGTCGGCGAAGCGCTCCGAGCCACGGGCCGTGGCGCGGTCGGCCACACCGAGGCCCACGATGCCTTCACCATGACGGAGCCAGGTGCCGCTGGGGGTGAGCCGCGGCAGCAGGTCGGTCAGGGCGACGTCGTGGGGGAGGGCGACCGTCACTGAGACGGCGCGCAGAGGCTGGGCAGGCATAGCGGAGCAAGTCTATCGCCGAACGCCCCACGCCCCGCGCGCACGGGGGTCCCCGCGATCTGGGACAATGCTGGGGTGACACAGGAGCAGCACGCCCCAGGAAACCGGGCCGATCTGGACAAGAAGCCGGCCGACGTCGCCTCGATGTTCGACGAGGTCGCCGCCCGCTATGACATCACCAATGACGTGCTGTCCTTCGGACAGGCCCGGCTGTGGCGCCGACGTCTGGTGGAGGCGCTGGACGTCCAGCCCGGAGAGCGGGTGCTGGACCTGGCCGCCGGCACCGGCACCTCCACGGAGCCGTTCGTGGCCGCCGGCGCTGAGGCGATCGCCTGCGACTTCTCCCTGGGCATGCTCCAGGTGGGCAAGCGTCGGCGCCCAGACATGACCTTCGTGGCTGGGGACGCCATGAACCTGCCCTTCGCCGATGACACGTTCGACGCCGTCACGATCTCCTTCGGGCTGCGCAACGTGGCCGACCCGATCGCGGGACTGGCGGAGATGCTCCGCGTGACCAGGCCTGGCGGTCGCCTGGCGGTCATGGAGTTCTCCGACCCCACCTTCGCTCCGTTCAATCGGGTCTACAACGAGTACCTGATGCGGGCGCTTCCCCCCGTGGCGCGGGCGATGTCCTCCAACCCGGAGGCGTACGTGTATCTGGCCGAGTCCATCCGGGCCTGGCCGGATCAGGACGAGCTGGCCGCCCAGATCTCTGGGGTCGGGTACGCGGATGTGAAGTATCGGAACCTCAGCGGAGGCATCGTGGCCATCCACCACGCACGCAAGCTCGGTAGGCTGGACTCCGATGACTGAATCAGCAGCCGAGCCCCTGTCGCTGAGACTGCCGGCCGGGTTTGACGTTCTCGCCGACGACGAGCACCTCGCCTCCGAGGTCTTCCGCGCCCTCGGGGAGGTCGAAGACCGACTCCTGGAGGCCCTCTCCAGCTCCGACGAGCTGGCCAACACCTCCGCCCGCTACCTGGCCGAGGCCGGCGGCAAGCGGATCCGCCCGCTGCTGACCATCCTGACCTCCCTCCTGGGCGAGGGCCCGGACGCGCAGGTCAGGGAAGCCGCCGTCGTCATGGAGATGACCCACCTGGCGACCCTGTATCACGACGACGTCATGGACTCCGCGCCGGTCCGCCGTGGCGCCCCCGCCGCCCACGAGGTGTGGGGCAACTCGGTGGCCATCCTCACCGGTGACCTGATCCTGGCCCGCGCCTCGCAGCTGATGACCGAGATGGGCGAGGAGGGCTCCCGGGTGCAGTCCGAGACCTTCGAACGCCTCGTCATGGGGCAGCTGCACGAGACGGTCGGCCCGCGCGAGGGTGACGACCCCAAGAAGCACTACCTGTCCGTCATCGCGGACAAGACCGGGTCCCTGGTGGCGGCCGCCTCCCGGCTCGGCGCCATGTTCGGCGGATGCACGGAGGAGACCGCGGCCATGCTGGCCACCTACGGTGAGGCCGTCGGGGTCGCGTTCCAGCTGGCCGACGACGTCATCGACCTCACCTCCGACGGCGAGACCTCCGGGAAGACGCCCGGCACCGACCTCCGCGAAGGGGTCCCTACGCTGCCGGTGCTGCTGCTGCGTGAACGCGCCGCCGCCGGGGAGCAGGAGGCGGTTGAGGTGCTGCGCCTGGTGGACGGCGATCTCCGGGGAGATGAGGCCCTGGCCGAGGCCGTGGCCGCCGTCGTCACGCACCCGGTCACCCAGGAGGCCTGGCAGGTGGCCCGCGCCTGGTCGGCCACCGCCCAGGAGGCGGTGGCGGGACTGCCGGAGTCCACGGTGAAGTCGGCGCTGCTGTCCTTCGCCGAGGCCGTCGTCGACCGCGAGAGCTGAGCGGCTGAAGCCGCCGGCCTGAGGGTCAGTGCCTGGCCCCGGCCAGGATCTGCTCCAGCGCGGCCGCCAGCTGCCGGGCCTTCTGGGCCCGCACCTCCACGGCCACGGGATGACGGACCTGCCGGTAGAGCATGTCATCGCTGTACCGCGGGAAGACGTGCAGGTGATAGTGCCACACGTGCTGGTTGCCGGCCGGCTCGTTGTGCTGCCGCACGGAGGTGCCCTCCGGGTTCCAGGCGAGCTTCATCGCCAGAGCGAGGTCCCGGGACATGGCCCCGATGCGCGCCAGCAGGTGGTCGTCGAGGTCGTAGAGCGTCTCCCGGTGGGCCACCGGGGAGATCATCGCGTGACCCTCGTGCGGGCCGAACCCGTCGCAGGCCATGAACACCAGCAGCTCCTCGTCCTGGAAGACGAGGTCGCTCAGCTCGCAGCGGTTCGTCGGGTCGCTGACGTCACCGCGGGCCAGGCCGCAGAACGGGCACGGATAGTCGTCCGGGGCGTGTGAGCTCCACAGCGGCATCAGTCCTCCTCGAAGGAGAACTCGAGCAGGTCCAGGATGAACTCGCCCACGGTGGCGTCCTCATCGTTCCAGTGCTTCTGCTTGTTGCTGCGACGCCGGATCAGCGGGTCCGGGACGTCCAGGATGTCCACGGGGATGCCCCACACCCAGCGTTCGTCCTCGTCCTCCAGGAACAGCAGGTGCCCGTCCTCGACCTCGAGCTCGTCCGGGTCGAAGAAGAAGTGATGGGCCTCCATGAGCTCCTCGCAGCGGCCCAGCGCCCGGTAGAACTCTTCGAGCACCAGCGGCAGTCGGACGCCGTCGGGCAGCTCCGCCTCCGCGAGGGCGTCGCCCAGCTCCTCGGCGGAGTAGCCCTCCTGCGGGGTCCACTTCTCATCGAGGTACTTCGGGACCAGGGCCTTGAACTTCTCGAGCAGCATCTCCGCCATGCGCGCCAGTCTACTGGGCGGTCAGGGCTGGACGGTCATCAGGGCTGGACGGTCAGGGCTGCACGGTCTCCAGCGCGTCGGCCACGTGGGCACGGGCGTCCTCGTCCAGCCCTCGGAGCGGCCGGGGCAGGCAGTCCCGGGGCGCCAGTCCCAGATGTTCGGCGGCCGCGGCGGCCACGCGCAGGCTGCCATGGGTGGCCATCAGCGGCCACAGCGGGGTCAGCTCGGTGTCGTCCCGGCGCTCCACCAGCCGACGGGCGGCCCCGGGCAGCACCCCGCCGATCACGGAGAACCAGGCCGCGCAGCCGGAGGTGAGCCCCCGGAGGGCCGAGGGATCGCCGGAGATGCCGAGGGCGACGTCGTCGGGGACCTCCGTGCGGACTGCGGCGACGACGTCGCGGGCCTGGGCGGGGTCCTCCGGCAACGGCGGGATCTTCACCGCCGCCAGCTGGGGCAGCGCGGCGATGCGCCCGTAGAGCTCGGGGGTGAAGCGGAATCCGGTGGTGCGGGGATTGTCATAGAGCGCCACGGGAAGCTCCGTACGGCGGCACACGTCGTCGAAGAGCCCGACGACCTCGTCCTCGGAGAGCGGCTGGTAGCTGACCGGGGCCAGCAGCAGGCCGTCCGCGCCGGCGGCCTCGGCGTCGCGCACATGCTCCAGCACCGCCGAGGTGCGCAGCGCTCCCACACCGGCCAGCACGGGGCTCCCGGGGGACGCGGCGACGGCGGCCTCCAGCACGTCCCGCCGTTCGGTGCGGTCCAGGTAGGCGTAGGAGCCCGTGGAGCCCAGCACGGTGATGCTCTGGGCTCCGGCGGACGCGCAGCGTGCCACCAGGGAGGACACGGCGTCGAGGTCGACGGTGTCCGTTCCGTCGGCGGCTCTGCGGAATGGCGTCAGCGGGAAGGCGGAGAGGCCGGAGAAGATCTCTGCGGCGGTCGGGGCAGGCATGGCTCAGTCTCCCGGCAGGAGGCGGCGGGCAGAGGCTCCGGCGCCCAGGTGCTCCACCAGGACGTCGGCGGCGGCGTGCAGGGCGTCGTCGTCCATCGGCTCGAGGGCGTCGAAGATGAACAGGGCGGCGGAGGTCGACGTCGTCAGCGCGGTGCGGCGGCCCTGACGCCAGTTCCACCGCCGGCAGGTCACCCCCACGTCGTCGCGCCAGATGGCCTCGCCGGCCTCCGGGTGGTCGATGAGCGGCTCTCCGCCGGCGGTGGTGTCGAAGGGTTCGTCCCCGGCGGCCCGGGTCAGCACGGGTGAGCCCTGGTAGCGGTGCAGGTCCTCTCCGCCCACAGGCACCTGGTGGAGCACCGAGACGGCGTTGTAGACGTCGGTCAGCCGGTTGATCCGCGGCAGTCCGTCGGAGGCGGCGCGGCGCATCAGCGCCTCCAGGCTGCTGCGGACCTTCTTGGGCTTGGCACCGAAGGCCCGGTAGGCCTCCCGCCAGGCGGCCACATGCGGCACCTCGGTGACGGGCCGGGAGGTGAGCTCCTCGGCGGCGGAGGCCTCGGCGCGGCGCAGCAGGTCCTCGCTGGCGGCGTCGCACTCGCCGGCGTCGACCCGGTCCACGGCCAGCAGCAGGGCCCGGTAGTCGGGGCGCAGCGCCATGACCGGGTCGGTGATGCGGGCTCCGGCCAGGAACCGGTCGAGGTCGGTCTGGGTCAGTGCTGTCATGAGGGTCCTTCGCTGCGGGGTTCGTGGACGGTCAGGGAGAAGCGCGTCGGATCCGCGCCGGTGCATCGGTAGGCGTGCGGGGCGTCTCCGGGGAAGGTGAGGGAGTCGCCGGGGGCGAGGGTGACGGCGTCGTCGTCGACCTCCACAGTCAGCTCCCCGGAGATCACATGCAGCAGTTCCCGGGTGTCAGGCAGATGCGGTGCGCTGCGGTGGGACTCTCCGGGGCGCAGCGTCCAGTCCCAGAGTTCGACGACGTCGGGGCGGTCCGAGGAGGCCACCAGCACGCCGCGTCCGCCGTGCTCGCCCTTCCAGAGCGTGGATCCCTCCCCGGACCGGGTGACCTGCAGGGGTCGGCGCGGGGGCTCCACCAGCGCCGGCAGTCCGGTGCCGAGCGCCTCACTGAGCTTCAGCAGCGTGGCCAGCGTGGGGTTGGTGGTGCCCTGTTCGATGTTGACCGCCATGCGGCGGGAGACGCCGGCCGCTTCCGCCAGCCGGTCCAAGGTCCAGCCGCGGCGGAGGCGGGCGGAGCGCACGCGCTCGCCGAGGGCCTGGGTCACATCCATGCAGTGCACTGTAGTGCACTTTTCGTGCACCTGGCCAGAGATGCTGCTGCTGATGGTGTGAGTTCCCTCATGATGGGCGGAGTTCGCGCCTGTCGGGAACAGCCGGGGGGAGGGGTGGCGTTGACCAATACGGCATACTGTTCTGTGGTATTCGCGCCGAAAGGAAGTCGTCCGTGTCTGAGAATCCTCGCCAGCGGCCCCTCCGTGTGGCCATCATCGGCTCCGGCCCCGCCGGCGTCTACGCGGCGGACATCCTGTCGAAGTCCCAGAAGAAGAGCGACATCGAGTTCAGCATCGACCTCTTCGACCGCTACCCGGCGCCCTTCGGGCTGATCCGCTACGGCGTGGCCCCGGACCACCCGCGCATCAAGGGCATCATCAAGGCTCTGCACAAGGTCATGGACCGTGGAGACATCCGTCTGTTCGGCAATGTCGACGTCGGCACCGACATCACCCTGGAGGACCTGCGGCGCCATTACGACGCCGTCATCTTCGCCACCGGGGCCATCAAGGACGCCGGGCTGGCGATCCCCGGCATCGAGCTCGAGGGGTCCTTCGGCGCCGCGGACTTCGTCTCCTGGTACGACGGCCACCCCGACTACCCGAGGCAGTGGCCGTTGGAGGCGGAGAAGGTCGCCGTCATCGGCAACGGCAATGTGGCCCTGGACGTGGCCCGGGTGCTGTCCAAGCACGCCACGGACATGCTCAGCACAGAGATCCCGGACAACGTCTACCAGGGGCTGGCGTCCTCGCCCGTCACCGACGTCCACATCTTCGGGCGCCGTGGGCCGGCCCAGGTGAAGTTCACCCCGCTGGAGCTGCGCGAGCTGGCCCACAGCCGCGACGTCGACATCGTCCTGGACGAGCAGGACTTCGAGTTCGACGAGGCCTCGGACGAGGCCATCAAGTCCAACAACCAGGTCAAGACCATGGTCAACACCCTGGCGAACTGGCTGGTGGAGCAGGAGGAACGCACCGAGGAGGCGTCACGCCGGCTGCACATGCACTTCCTGCACCAGCCGGTGGAGATCCTCGAAGGCACCGGCGACCAGGCCGGGAAGGTGGCCGGGGTCCGCTTCGAACGCATGGAGCTCGACGGCGCCGGCGGCGTCCGCGGCACCGGAGAGTTCCTGGACTACGAGTGTCACGCGGTCTACCGGGCCGTCGGCTACTTCGGCTCCCCTGTGGACGGCGTGCCCTTCGACGAGCGCCGCGGCGTCATCGTCAACGAGGCCGGCCGCGTCCTGCAGGACGGCGAACACATTCCCGGCACCTACGCCACCGGCTGGATCAAGCGGGGGCCGGTCGGGCTCATCGGTCACACCAAGGGTGATGCGCTGGAGACCATCGGCTGCCTGCTCGAGGATGTCCACCACCTGCCCGTGGCCGAGGACCCGCGGGAGGATGCTGTGGTGGAGCTGCTGGAGTCCCGTGGTGTCGAGTTCACCACCTGGGACGGATGGCTGCAGCTGGATGAGCACGAGGTCCGCCTCGGTGAGGAGGCCACTGCGTCCGGCCCCGTGGAGCGCGAGCGCGTCAAGGTGGTCCCGCGCGAGGAGATGGTGCGCATCTCCCGTGCGGTGCAGGCGACGGTCTGACCGGCCGCTGTCCGACGCCGGCCGATCAGCCCTGCGGGGCCTGACCGCCGGCCATCTGCTCCAGGCGGGCGATGCGCTCGTCCATCGGCGGGTGGGTGCTGAACATCTGTTTCGCCTTCGGTCCGAAGGGGTTGGCGATCATCATGTGCGCGTGGGCGTCGTGCTTGGGCTCCTCGCGCAGCGGCTGACGGGCGATGCCGCCGTCGAGCTTGCGCAGGGCTGAGGCCAGCGCCAGCGGGTCTCCGCTGAGCTCCGAGCCGTCGGCGTCGGCGTCATACTCGCGGGTGCGGCTGATCGCCATCTGGATCAGGCTGGCCGCCATGGGCATCAGCAGCATGGCCAGCAGGCCGCCCACCAGGACCAGTGGGTTGCCGCCGCCCTGGTTGTTGCTGCGACCGCCGCCCATCATGCCGAAGAACATGAAGTACTGGCTGATGGTGGTCAGGAAGCCGGCCACGGCCGCCGCCACCGAGGAGACCAGGATGTCTCGGTTGTAGACGTGCATCAGCTCGTGGCCGGTCACACCGCGCAGCTCGCGCGGAGTCAGCAGGTTGAGAATGCCCTCGGTGAAGCACACGACGCCGTTCTCAGGGTTGCGGCCCGTGGCGAAGGCGTTCGGGGTGGGGCTGGGTGCGATGTAGATGCGCGGCACTGGCTGCTGGGCGCGGTGGGCCAGCTCCTCCACCATCTGGTAGAGCTGGGGGGCCTGCTCCCGGCTCACCGGGTAGGCCTTCATGGCGCGCAGTGCGATCTTGTCCGAGTTCCAGTAGCTGATCGCCACGGAGACCAGGCCGACTCCGGCGAAGATGAACAGGAAGATCGGCGCATTGGTGAAGTAGGCGACGATCGCGCCCACGAAGAGGAGCAGGGCGAACAGGAAGGCCAGCAGGCCTGCCGTGCGGAGCCGTCCATGGTGATGGTGCATGGCGCCATCCTACTGATCCCGCCTGACACGGCGCCCTGGGGTGGCTGTCTGCACGCTGAGGGCGGACAGCTGTGCGGAGGTCTGTGCGGACGTCTGTGCGAGGACTCACAGGGTCGGTGCGCCACTGTTCACCTTCCGTTCACCTTAACGTGTGGTTCTGGTCGTCGGGAGGGATCACTCTGGATGAGGACAGTGAGTCAGGGCTGTGCGCAGCCCACATCTGGAGGAGACTGGATGACCGCAATGCCGTCTGTCGAGGCCCGCCGCCCGGCAGTGCAGGCCGCTGAGGAGACGCCCCGTCTCATCAGCCCGTTCGAGCGCCTCGGATTCTCCGGCCGCGCACTCGACGTCATCAACTGGCTGGCCGTCGTGGCCGCCGTCTACGTGCTCATCACCGCCGTCAATGTCATCGGCTCCGGCTTCAAGGCCGCCACGGGCGACCAGGCGGAGACGCTGTTCGCCTTTGCCACCAACCCGCTCATCGGCTTGATGATCGGTGTGGCCGCCACGGCGCTGACCCAGTCCTCCTCCACCACCACCTCGGTCACCGTCGGCCTCGTCGCCGGCGGTCTGCCGCTGCAGGTGGCCATCCCGATCATCCTGGGTGCGAACATCGGCACCACGCTGACCAACACGCTGGTCAGCCTCGGCATGGTCCGGGACAAGGAGCAGTTCCGCCGCGGATTCGCCGCCGCCACCGTCCATGACTTCTTCAACCTCATCGCGGTGCTGATCTTCCTGCCCCTGGAGATGGCCTTCGGCCTGCTGGAGCGCATCGCCACGTTCTTCGCCGGCCACGCCTCGGACAGCGACGGCGGCCTGTTCGCCGCGGTGTTCGGCGGCATCGGCGACGTCGTCAAAGCAGCCACCACGCCGCTGGCGGACGGCATCCAGTACACAGTCAGCTGGATCCCGGATCCGGTCCGCGGCATCGTGATGATCGTGGTCGCCGTGGCGCTGATCCTGATGGTCATCAACTTCATCGGCCGGATGCTCAAGGTCCTGATGGTCGGCAAGGCGAAGGCCGTCTTCCACGCGGCCATGGGCCGCGGCCCGATCACCGGCATCGGCTCCGGCGCTCTGATGACCGTCATGGTGCAGTCCTCCTCCACCTCCACCGCCCTGATGGTCCCGCTGGCCGGCTCCGGCGCGTTCACGCTGCGCCAGGTCTACCCGTTCACCATCGGCGCCAACATCGGCACCACGGTGACCGCGCTGATCTCCGCCTTCGCCTTCACTGGCGTGGAGGCGCACTACGCGCTCATCGCCGCTCTGGTGCACCTGAGCTTCAACGTGCTGGCCACCCTGGTGATCTTCGGCCTGCCGTTCCTGCGGGAGCTGCCGCCGCGGGGCGCCACCTGGTTGGCGAACCTGGCGGCCGAGAAGAAGATCTACGCCGCCGTCTGGGTCCTGGGCGTCTTCGTCGCCCTGCCGCTGGTGCTGATCTTCGGCACCGTCATCTTCTGAGCGTTCCCCCGCCGTTCACCGTCCGGCCCCTGGCGCGTGTTGTGCCGGAGCCCATGCTGGGCCAGAGTGGGAGCTGAGAACGCGGGCGCGCTGCGCCTCAGGGAAGAGAAGGGGCCACGCCGTGAGCGCTGAACACGAGGAGCATCGTCCGGAGGACGACGAGAACGTCACGGAGCTGGAGGCCGAGCTCGAGAAGATCCTCCGCGAGGCCGAGTCCACGGTCGCCGAGCTGCGCCGAGAGCTCTCCGAGCAGCGTCAGCGGCGCCTGCAGCATGAGGAGATCGAGCGCCTCGAGGAGCACCTCGCGAATTCCCGCGTCCGCTGGGAAGAGGTCCGCGACTTCTTTCAGGAGGTCCTCCACGAGGTCCGCGGGCAGGGCGGAGACGCCGGCGGGCGGTCTGGCTCGGGCGGCGCGGATGGCTCGACGCCGCCCGAGCCGGACGACGACGGAGGCGATCCTCCGCTCAGCCCCGATCCGCGGTGACCACCACGGTGACATCCACTTCGACGGGGATCGCCAGACTGTTGGCGATGTAGCAGCGCTCGTGCGCCTCCTGCGCGAGCTCGCGGACGCGGGATGCGTCCGTCCCTGCAGCGACCTGGACCGTCACCTCCAACCGGATGGTGTCGAGGCGGGCGGCGTCGCCCAGCAGCAGCCGACTCGTGGCGGTGTCCTGATAACGGAGGATGTCCACCCCCGCACGGGCAGCGGCCCCCAGCATGCTCAGCATCTGGCAGGACGACGCCGCCATCACCAGCAGCTGCTCGGGGTTGAGCCGTGACGGATCTCCACGGAAGCCCGGGTCCGCGCTCAAGGCCAGGGCGCCGTCCACTCCGTCGGTGACCACCTCATGATTCCGGGAGT
Organism: Nesterenkonia aethiopica; assembly: GCF_039534665.1. Classification (NCBI taxonomy): domain Bacteria; kingdom Bacillati; phylum Actinomycetota; class Actinomycetes; order Micrococcales; family Micrococcaceae; genus Nesterenkonia; species Nesterenkonia aethiopica. The sequence goes on from NZ_BAAAVT010000006.1 coordinate 191,578, forward strand.
AGCCTCGGAGCCCTCGACCGGTGGAACCCGCCTCCGGGGAGACAGGCCAGGCGAGTCGGGTCTGATAATGGTGGGCTGTAGCACTCATGGATCCACCGTAGGAGCCGATCGGTGCGGCCACGGCCGAAACGTCGTTGCGGGAGGATGAGCAGGGAATCAGGTGACCAGGCGCAGCAGGACGCGCCAGGACGGGACGGGGCGGTGCCGGTGGTGGAGATGAGAGACCGGGACTTCGCGCGGATCGGGGCCGCGTTGGCAGCGCCGGCGCGGGCGAGGATGCTGAACCTGCTCATGGACGGAAGCGTCCGTCCGGCGGGGGAGCTGGCTCGGGCGGCGAAGGTGAGTCCCTCCACCGGATCGGAGCATCTGGCGGTGCTGGTGGAGACCCGGCTGGTCACCTGTACGGCTCAGGGGAGGCGTCGCTGGTACGCCCTTGCGGGTCCGGAGGTGGCAGAGGCATTGGAGGCCCTCGGTGCGGTCAGCGAACCTACAGAGGTTCAGAGCTATGCCGTCAGCCGTGAGGCCGCACGGCTGGCGGAGGCCCGATTGTGCTACGACCATCTGGCGGGACGGCTCGGTGTGGCGCTCACCGACGAATGGCGACGTCGCGGTTGGCTGACCGGGGACCAGCTGGCACTCACTGACCGCGGAGCGAAGGGACTGTCAGCCCTGGACGTCGACGTCTGCGCGGCAGAAGCGGGCAGGCGCCCCACCACGCGGGCCTGCCTGGACTGGACCGTGCGTCGGTCCCACCTGGCGGGAGCTCTCGGCGCAGCAGTGGCCACGCGTTTCCTCGATGCCGAGTGGGTGCAGAAGCACCGCGCCGGCCGTGGGCTGACGCTCACGGAGTCCGGGCGCGGGCTTCTGCGAGATGCCTGGGGGCTCGTCCTCGACTGAGTCCAGGTGGTCGGATCCTCAGCGCATGTTGACGAACTGCAGGGCGGCGTCGTCGAAGTCCTTCAGCATCGTGATGACCTCCTGGAGGTCGTCACGCGACTTCGAGGTCACGCGCAGCTCATCGCCCTGGATGGTGGCCTTGACCGACTTGGGGCCCTCGTCCCGGATCTGCTTGGTGATCTTCTTCGCGGTGGGCTGGTCGATGCCCTCCTTGATGGCTCCCTCGATCCGATACTCCTTGCCGGAGGCGAAGGGCTCGCCGGCGTCGAAGGACTTCAGGGAGATGCCGCGCTTGATGAGCTTGGAGCCGAACACGTCCTGCACGGCCTTGGCCCGCTCCTCCGAGTTGGCCTTGATGAGGATGTTCTCCCCGGAGAAGTCGATCTCCGCGCCGGTGCCGCGGAAGTCGTAGCGCTGAGCGATCTCCTTCTGCGCCTGGTTCAGGGCGTTGCTGACCTCCTGCTTGTCCACCTTGGAGACGATGTCGAAGCTGGATTCCTTGGCCATAGATCCTCCTGTTGCTCGGGGTCGTCGTCGACGTCGAGTCTATCGACGTCCACGGACGGCGAGGTGAGGTGAGCGGCGAGGGCGGCGAAGGCGGCTCAGACGAACGTCGCCTCGCCCAGCTCCCCGACGGCGGCGCGACGCACCAGCTGCGCCAGCTCGGCCAGCACGGCGTCGTCCTCCGGCAGCTGCGCCACCGAGAAGCGGAGCAGGCCGGTGGGCTGCTCCGTGACGTGGCTGGCGGCGCCGACGTCGGCCACCACCCCCTGGCCGCTGAGCGCCAGGGCCGCAGCGCGCTCGTCGGCGACCTCCACCCACACCGCCCAGCTGTGGGTGCCCGCGCGGGCGGTCAGTCCGGCGGCTTCGAAGGCCTCCAAGGCCAGTCGTCGGCGGGTGGCATAGTGTCCCCGCGCGGAGGTGAGACGGTGAGAGACCACCGGGTCCCGCAGCAGCTGCACCAGCGCATGCTGAAGGATCCGCGAGTTCGAGGCCACGCCTCCGGACCGGTGGCGCACACAGCGCTGGACCAGCTCCCGGGACCCGGCCAGGGCCGAGGTGCGCAGATCCATGCCGAACGCGCGCTCGAATCCGAGCACCCGCACGGTCCGTTCGGGGAACAGCGCATCCAGGGAAGGGGCAGCCCCCGGGCCCAGCGGTCCCAGCGGATCGTCCTCGATGATCAGCACCTCCGGGGCGGCCTCCAGGGCGGCCTCCAGGGCGAGCCCACGCTCTGGGGTGAGGGTGTGACGATCTGAGAATGCACCGCCGGGGGAGTGCACGAACGCGACCGCGCCGGCTTCGAGGGCCTCGGAGAGCCGCTCCGGGACCGGACCCTGCTCGTCCACCGGGACCCCGACCGCCCGCAGGCCCATGGACTGCAGCACGGAGAGGTAGCCGGGGGACGTGGGCTCCTCCACTGCGATGGTGTCCCCGGACTCCGCCGCAGCGCGGGTGGCCAGCCACAGCGCCTCGGTCCCGGAGCTGACGGTGACGAACTCCCGCGGCTGGTCCGTCAGCCGCTTCTGCAGCTCCTTCTGCAGCTCCGGAAGCATATGCTCCCGTCCCCAGGCGTTGATGCCGGGCTGCTTGAGAGCTTTGGCCAGAGCTTCGTCCAGCGGCGGCAGCAGATGAGGGTCAGGACTGCAGTAGAGCAGGTCCACACCGGACCAGCCGGCGAACTCGCCACCGAGGGGGTCGGCGCCCTCGATGATGCGGGTGCCGCCCCGGCGTCGGGTCTCCACGAGCCCACCTTCGCGCAGCAGCGCCCAGGCCTGGGCGACCGTGCCGACGCTGACTCCGATCTCGGTGGCGACGTCGCGGACGGTGGGCAGGCGCATCCCGGCGGTGAGCACGCCGGCGGCGATGAGTTCGCGGATCTGCTCGGCGATGCCGGCCGGGCTGCGTTCGGTCAGGGAGCGGGCCAATGACTCGGCTTCGACGTCAGCCACGAAGCCTCCTAGGTTCTGGGCATGGGTGAACAACGGGGCAGGGCCAGCCTACTGGCAAGTCGTGACAGGCGGACGGGGACGTCCCGGAGCGACCGATTCGAAAAATCGCGAGGTCTTGGGTAAAGTTGTCTGGTGCCGACGACGGCACCACGGCAGATTACCCGAGCGGCCAAAGGGGGCTGACTGTAAATCAGCTGGCATTGCCTACGGGGGTTCGAATCCCTCATCTGCCACCCACTGGAAAGGCCCGGACCACACGGTCCGGGCCTTTCTCGTGCCTGGGGTCTCACAACTCTTCGGGCGTCTCCGGTGCTTTGAGGCCCCGGACCATGGACACTGGTGTCATGGGGCACCGGGGGAGAGGACGCAGGTGGGGCCGTAGTCGCCTCGCACTGACGGGGACGGCTACGGCCGTCCTGCTGGCTGGCTGTGTGCCGCTCGGCGAGCCGACCGGCCGTTCCGCCGTCGTCGATCTGCGGCAGACCCACGACCGTGACGCCGCGGTCGCCGACCTGGAACTGGAGGACGGGCGGATCCTGCGTGTCAACGCTGGAGAGGCGAGCCTGGCCGAGGACGTCACCCTCACGCTGCGGCCCGACGCCGACGACGACCGATACGTGGTGCTGATCTCCTCCGCACGAGACGTCATCTTTCCCCGGGATCCGGGCCCGCCCACGGTCGACGGAGTCACTCTGCACGTGAGTCCGTTCGACCTGCCCTGGGAGCGCGGAGAGATCCTCTACGCCGACGCGCCGCGGGTCACGGTGCTGAGCGTCCTCGCCGGGGAGGACGTTCCGGTCAGCGCGGTCGGCACGCACGTGGAGACCCTGTGCCTGGAGGTCACCGACGCTGAGGAAGCTGCGTTCTCGTCCTTCGAGGACCACTACCCCCTGCCGGGGATGCTGCTGGAGGTGGTGATCCGCAGCTCCGAGGCGGCCCTCGAGCTGACCTGCACCGAGGCCGACCCTGCGGCCGAGCCGTTCGACGGGATGGCCTGGGCCGCCGAGCAGAACGGCATCGAGCTCCCACCGGAGACCGAGCGGCCGTTCAGTGCTCTGCTGCCGAGGCGCAGCCACGAGGCCGCAGAACGGGAGGAGATCGAGGACGGCGCGCAGGACCGCCACCTGCTCGAGCTCGTCAGCACGGCTCGGGACGAGCTGCGCCTGAGGGTCCCGTCCGATTCGGACACCCTGCGGACGGTCACTGCGGTGCCGGTGTGGCTGTGGGGGCCGGAAGATGAGGTCCACACCCTCGAACCCGGGGAGACGCTGCACCTCGAGCTGCCGGTGGACCCGGCGCTGCGAGACCTCGCCCAGGAGGCGGCGATCTGCCTGGAAGCACAGGAGGGCGACGAGGAGCCCGTCCTCTGGTGCGTGGACTGAGGTACACGCCAGGACTGCGCACGACAGGACTGCAGACCGCAGGCCTTTCGCCGGCGGCTTAAGCGGGCGCCGGCAACTGCTGCGGGGCCGACAGCGCCGCCGGTGTCGCGTATCGTGGCCGCCATGGCTACCACCGACATCACCGCCGAGGAGTTCCAGAAGACCCTGGAGGACAATGACATCCTCCTGGTGGACTTCTGGGCCGACTGGTGCGGCCCGTGCAAGCAGTTCGCTCCGATCTACGAGCAGGTCTCCGAGGAGCACCCGGACGTGACCTTCGCCAAGGTCGACACCGAGGCGGAGCAGGAGCTGGCCGCCGCGGCGAGCATCACCTCCATCCCCACTCTCATGGCCTTCCGCGAGAAGGTGCTGGTGTTCTCCCAGCCCGGCGCGCTCAATGCCGAGCAGCTCAACGAGGTCATCACCGCGGTGAAGGGCCTCGACATGGAGGAGATCCACCGGCAGATCGCCGAGGACCAGGCCGAGGGCCAGCAGCAGGGCTGACCTTCCCCGTCACCGTCCCCGGTGGTCCGCAGGACTGAGCCGGGGTCCGAACGTCTGGTGCCGGTATCCGCTCAGCCGGATGAGCCGCACCACCCGCTGGCGGTGGCCCCGCCACGGTTCGAGGATCCGCAGCATGCCGGCGTCGTCGGTCCTGCTCCCGGTCAGCGCCTCGCCCACCAGGGCGGGCAGGTGATAATCACCGACCGCGGGCAGGTCGGCGGCGCCGTGCGTGCGTTGCAGGGTCTCTGCGACGGTCCAGACCCCGACGCCGGAGATCGCCGTCAGCCGGGACTGCAGGTCCTCCAGCGATGCCGCATCGCCGGGGCACGCCGCGAGTCGATGCAGCGCGGAGGCACGCTCGACGATCCGCAGGACCGTGGCCGCCATCGGCGGCTGCACCCACATCTGATGCCAACGCCAGGACGGAATCCGGCGGAGCTGTTCGCCGGTCAACGGCAGCCGCATCCAGTCCGGCGCCGGTCCGGGCGGGCGCTCTCCATGCCGGCGCAGCAGCTCACGCCAGCCGTGCCGGGCCTGGCCATGGGTGACCTTCTGCTCCAGGGTCACCGTCACCAGCTGGTCCAGCAGCTGGCCGGTGGCCGGCAGCCGGACCCCGGGGTGCCGGCGACGGATCCGCGCCAGGGCGGTCGACTGGTCGTCGCCGAGGGCGTCAAGCAGGAGGTCGAAATCCTCCCAGCCCTCGTCCTCAGCGCCCAGCAGCGCGGGCACACGATCCAGCGCTGCCGTGGCGAGCTCCTCGGAGGATGCCTCGACGCCGGCGCACCACAGGCCGGCGCGCACCCGGGAGACGTCCAGCTGATCCAGCCGGAGCAGGACCTGGCCCAGTTCGCGGGAGGACTGCGGAGACCACATCCTGAAGCAGGCCCACGCCCCCGCGCCCGAAGTGCCGGCGGCCCCACCCCTCCAGACGCCGGGATCCACCCGGAACGCCGGGTCCCCGGAGCCCCGCTGGATGATCCCCAGGGTGCGCGGCAGATCCACCGGGCCCGCGAGGTCGACGACCGCCTCGCCGTCGGGTGCCCACGGCCGCGCCGAGTCTTGGGTCAGGGGCTGGTGCGTCACCTGTCCATGGAAGCACAGCGGACTGACATGTTGCGCCGTGAGTCCCCCAGGGGAGGGGCCCCGGAGACGCGTCGGTCCGCGCCGGTAGGCTGGCCTCATGAGATATGCCCAGTCCGTCGTCGACCTCATCGGCGGCACCCCGTTGGTGAAGCTGAACCGCATCACAGAGGGGATCTCCGCCACCGTGCTGGTGAAGCTGGAGTACCTGAACCCCGGAGGGTCCATCAAGGACCGCATCGCGCTGAAGATGATCGAGGAGGCCGAGGCCGACGGGAGGCTGAAGCCCGGCGGCGTCGTCGTCGAACCGACCTCCGGCAACACCGGGGTCGGCCTGGCCCTGGTGGCCCAGCAGAAGGGCTACCGCAGCGTCTTCATCACCGTGCCGAAGGTCGCCCAGGAGAAGCGCGACGTGCTGCGTGCCTACGGAGCCGACGTCGTCGTCGGCCCCAACGGCGTGCCCGCGGAGTCGCTGCTGTCCTACTACGGGATCTCCGACCAGATCGCCGCCGAGATCGACGGCGGCTACAAGCCTGACCAGTTCTCCAACCCCGCCGCGCCCGCCTCCCACTATGAGACGACGGGACCGGAGATCTGGGAGGACACCGAAGGTCGCATCACCCACCTGGTGGTCGGCGCGGGAACCGGCGGCACCGTCACCGGCACCGGTCGCTACCTCAAGGAGGTCTCCGCGGACCGTGAGACCGGGCCGGTGCGCGTGGTCGTCGCGGACCCGGACGGCTCCATCTACTCCGGCGGCGAGGGCCGCCCGTACTTCGTGGAAGGCGTCGGCGAGGACGTCTGGGTGCAGAACTACGACGCCTCCGTCCCCGATGAGAAGCACGCCATCACCGACGCCGAGTCCTTCGCCATGGCCCGTCGGCTGGCCACCGAGGAGGGCCTGCTCGTGGGCGGCTCCTCCGGAACCGCGGTGGCCGCGGCGCTGAAGGTCGCCGCCGATCTGGGGCCCGACGACGTCGTCGTCGCGGTGCTGCCGGACTCCGGCCGCGGCTACCTGGGCAAGATCTTCAACGACCAGTGGATGATCGACCACGGCTTCGGTGAGGTGGTGTCCACCTCCACCGGCACCGAGATCAGCGTGGCCAGCCAGGACGAGATCAGCACGGCGGTGCGTGAGGGCATCATCGGTGCCGACGCCGCCCCTGCCCCCGGCACCGGCGCGAAGGACCCCGCCTCCACCACGGCCGCCGACGTGCTCGCCGCCAAGCGGACCTCCGTGGGCGAAGCGCTGCCCGAGGTGATCTCCATCCCACGGACCACCTCGCTGCGGGAGGCGGTGTCGGTGATGAACCGGTACGGGATCGACATCGTGCCCGTCATCGACCAGCCCGGGCGGGTCGCCCGCATCGGTGAGGTCTACGGCATCGTCGACGTCGAGCGCCTCTCCGAGGACCTCATCGTGGGCCACGCCGACCCCCGAGACGAGGTGGCTCAGCACCTCAGTGCGGACCTGCCTCTGGTCGGCATCACCGAGACGGTGCCGCAGATCCTGGCGAAGCTCCGGAAGAACCCGACCCTGCTGGTGGCTGAGAACGGCGACATCGTCGGCGTGCTCACCCGCAACGACCTGTTGGCGCACCTCAGCGGTGCTTGAGGAGGACCGATGACCCACCACGACGACGCCCACCGCACTCGCGGATTCTCCACCGAGGCGATCCACGCCGGCCAGGACCTCGACGAGGTCTTCGGCGCAGTGGTCCCGCCGCTCCACTTCTCCACCACATTCGCGCCTGACGGCATCGGGAACCTGCGCAACGGCTATGACTACGGCCGCGCCGGCAACCCCACCCGCACGGCCCTGCAGAACCAGCTGGCCGCCGTCGAGGGCGGGGGGCACGCCTTCAGCTTCGGCTCCGGGCTGGCCGCCGAGGACGCCGTCATCCGGGCCGTGATGAGCCCGGGACAGCGGATCGTGATGGGCAACGACGCCTACGGCGGCAGCTACCGGCTGATCAGCCGCATCCATGGCGACTGGGGCATTGCGAACACTCCGCTGGACCTCAACGACCACGAGCGGGTCGCCGCCGAGCTCGACGGCGACGACGCGACCCTGCTGTGGGTGGAGACCCCGTCCAACCCGCTGATGACGGTGGTCGACGTCCCGGCCCTGGCTGAGATCGCCCACGCACGCGGGGCGCTGCTGGTCGTGGACAACACGTTCGCCACCCCGTACCTGCAGCAGCCGCTGGCCCTCGGTGCGGACATCGTGGTGCACTCCACCACCAAGTACATCGGTGGGCACTCCGACGTCGTCGGCGGTGCCGTGGTGCTGGGCTCCGACGACGCCGCGGCAGACCTGGCCGAGAAGGTCGCCTTCCAGCAGTTCGCCGTCGGCGCGGTCTCCGGGCCGCTGGACGCTTACCTGACCACCCGGGGGCTGAAGACCCTCGGGGTCCGGATGGACCGGCACTGCAGCAACGCCCAGGCCGTGGCGGAACACCTGGTGGGCCACCCCGGTGTGGAGCGGGTGCTCTACCCGGGTCTGCCGGACCACCCGGGCCACGCGCTCGCGACGAAGCAGATGAGCGGCTACGGAGGCATGGTCTCCTTCCAACTGGCCGGCGGGGAGCCCGCGGCCCGGAAGGTCGCCGAGGCCACCCGGCTGTTCGTGCTCGCCGAGTCTCTGGGCGGCATCGAGTCCCTGATGAATTACCCGCATGAGATGACCCACGCCTCGGTACGCGGCACCGAGCTGGCCGTGCCGGAGAACCTGCTGCGCCTTTCGGTGGGCATCGAGGACGTGGCCGATCTCATCGACGACCTGGACGCCGCGCTCGCCGGACTCTGAACCGACACGTTCGGAGATGCCTCCGCGGTGCGGGCCCTTGTCGGCGCAGATGCGCGCTCATAAGGGCCCGAATCGCGGAGGCATGCTGCGTCGCAGAAGTGCACCTGAGGCAGCGTCAGTGGTGCACGTTTCTCTTGGCCGGCAGCGCCGCGCTCCGTGCCGGCTCGACTGTCCATAGTGGAGCGGGACGAATCCTTCACGCCCGGCTGCGGCCGATGGGTCTCCACGAGAGAGGGCTCGCGGAGTCGACCGTCAGTCTGGTCGAGATGATCGACGGCTCGGAGACGGATGTGCATGGGGAGTCGGGGCTCCCCGTGACGGACTGCTGCCAGGAGATCGTCTGAGGTGGATTCCCGGGTCTGCGCCAGCGTCCGGCTCACCTGCCCGGGCGGGAGTTGGACTCTTGTCTCCCACGGATGATCGACCGAGACCTCCCCGATCAGGGGCTCGCCGTCCGTCGACCGGAGGCTTCCCGCTTCGGCCGACCTGGCAGGCAAGCTGTTCGAAGCGCTGGCGACGCTCACTGTTCGTGCCATTGCGGAGGCTCATGGCGCTCGGGTGACGCATCGTCGGTCGCATGACGCGCGTGAAGAGGTAGACCTCATCGTGGCGGGAGAAGACGCCCGACGACGTCGTGGACCTGGTGGTGGTGACGACGGGGAGACGTGCCGCTCGTCGACGAGACGGAATCGCCGTCGTCCCTGTGGCTCTGCTCGGGGACTGACTGTCCGGGTGCTCCGGGCCGACAGCCGGCTTCCCGAGTGGGACCTCTGGTCTGCTTAGACTGTCGTCCATGAGCCTCGACCACGCCTCCTCTCCGACCTGTCTGGCCGCCGCCGCGCAGCGTCTGGGCCTGACCGGGACTGTCGACGCCGTCTGCGTGGTGGACCAGCTGATTCGGGACGACCCCGGTCCGGTCGGGGTCACCGGCATCGACAAGCGTCCGGTCAGCGGGCCCGTGATGGTGCGCAGCCTCGGCCTGCACGGCGACGTGCAGGCGGACCGGAAGCACCACGGCGGGGAGGAGAAGGCGGTCTACGCCTATGCGGCCGACGACGCCGTCTGGTGGGCCGAGCAGCTGGGCCGGGACATCCCGCCCGGCAGTTTCGGGGAGAATCTGCGGATCTCCGGGTCCGCGGGTGAGGATTTCGACGTCGACGGCGCGTTCCCGGGTGAGCGCTGGCGGGTGGGGGACCGGCTCGTCCTGGAGGTCACCCGGCCTAGGATCCCGTGTGCGACCTTCGGGCGCTGGATGGACCAGCCCGGCTGGGTGAAGCGGTTCCTGCGGGCCGGACGTCCTGGCACCTACTTCCGCGTGGTCACCCCCGGAGAGGTCCGGGCCGGCGACCCGGTGGAGGTCATCGCTGCGGCGGAGGCCCCGGATCGCACCATCCGGGAGATCGCCCTGGCCAAAGGCCCGACGGCGGCCCGCCCGAACGACTGAGCCGGTCCTCCTGCGCCGCGAGTTGGTCTGCCGTTGTGGGTACTCGATTCGATCGAATCGAGTACCCACAACGGCAGACCAACTCGGCGCCAGACGGGGTCGCTCAGCGTGATGTTGGTCTCCTGATTGGGGAAAATGCGACGGCGTCCCCTACACTTGAAGAGCATTCTCCGGAAGATTCCGTCTTCTCTTGCTACTCCAGCATCTCTGCACCGATGATCGGTGCGCGCCGACAGGTTCGGCGCCCGAGAGGCTGTCGAGGTTCGTGTGTGTTTTCACGGGTCGACTCCGGAGCCCACCAGTGGCCGCAGAGTCCCCGTCCCGTCACGCTCCATCAGAGCATGTGCACCCTGCCCTGCCCTTGACATGACTGTCGAGCAGAGGTGGTTGACGCCCGTGTGCAGAGGGCCGCGTACGGGGATTCGAGGCCGCCTACCAGATGAAGGAGCCTCAACCCATGAGCACCCCCACCATCACGACGACGGACGCCCCCGAGACCTTCGAGGGTGCTGCCGACGCAGAGCACGCAGAGACGGTTCACGCAGAGACGGTTCACGCAGAGACCTCCACGGAGACCCCGGCTGAGGTCGCTGTGGAGACCCCGGCTGAGGTCGCTGTGGAGACCCCGGCAGAGACTCCGGAGAATGCCGCCACGCAGGATGCTCCCGCGCAGGAGCAGCCGAAGCAGGAGCAGCCGAAGCAGGAGCAGCCGAAGCAGGAACAGCCGAAGCAGGAAGGCCCCCGCTTCGCGGATCTGGGCCTGGACGCCCGTGTCCTGGCCGCCACTGAGCGGCTCGGCTACGAGACCCCCTCACCCATCCAGGCCCAGACCATCCCGCTGCTGAACGAGGGCCGCGACGTCGTGGGCCTCGCCCAGACCGGCACCGGCAAGACGGCCGCGTTCGCGCTGCCGGCCCTGACCCACATGGCCCGTGCCGCCGACGCCGGCGAGCTGGGCGCCGCCCCCTCCACCCTGGTGCTGGCTCCCACCCGTGAGCTGGCCCTGCAGGTGGCCGAGGCCTTCTCCACCTACGCGGCCGACGTCGACGGCATCACGGTGCTGCCGATCTACGGCGGCGCCCCCTACGGCCCGCAGCTGGCGGGCCTGCGCCGGGGTGCGCACGTCGTGGTCGGCACGCCCGGTCGTGTGATCGACCATCTCTCCCGCGGCTCGCTGGACCTCTCCGAGGTGCAGCACCTGGTGCTGGACGAGGCCGACGAGATGCTGCGCATGGGCTTCGCCGAGGAGGTCGACCAGATCCTGGAGCAGACCCCTGCGGACAAGCAGGTGGCGCTGTTCTCGGCCACCATGCCCCGGGCCATCCGCCGCATCTCCCAGGACTACCTGAATGACCCGGTGGAGGTCTCGGTCAAGTCGACCACCTCGACGTCGTCGACGATCCGTCAGCGCTATGTGCAGGTCCGTCACTCCTCCAAGCTGGAGGCGCTGACCCGCATCATGGAGACCGAGGCGCACGACGCCGCCATCGTGTTCGTGCGCACCCGCTCGGCCACCGAGGAGGTCGCCAACCGGTTGGGGGCCCGTGGGTTCCGCGCGGCCGCCATCAACGGCGACATCCCGCAGAAGCTGCGCGAGACCACGGTGGAGAACCTCCGCTCCGGCCGTGTGGACGTGCTGGTGGCCACCGACGTCGCGGCCCGCGGCCTCGACGTCGAGCGGATCAGCCACGTGTTCAACTACGACATCCCGCTGGACACCGAGTCCTATGTGCACCGGATCGGCCGCACCGGCCGCGCCGGACGCTCCGGCGAGGCTGTGCTGTTCGTGACCCCGCGGGAGCGCCGCCTGCTGCGCGCCATCGAGAAGGCCACCCGCCAGAAGGTGGAGCCGATGTCCATGCCCACCGTGGCCGATGTCAACGCCTCCCGCCTGCAGCGGTTCTCCGAGAAGATCACCCAGACCCTGGCCTCCGAGGACCTGGAGGAGTATCGCGGGCTGGTGAGCTCCTATGTGGCCGAGCAGAACACCCCGGCCGAGGACGTGGCCGCCGCCCTGGTGGCCATGGTCCACGACGGGCGTCCGCTGCTGCTGGACGAGAACGGCACCGACGAGCTGGTCCGCGAGGCTGAGCGCGCCGGGCGTGAGCGGGACGACCGCCCCGAGCGGGGTCCGCGTGCCGAGCGTGGGCCGCGGGCTCCCCGCGAGGCCGGTCCTGGCAACGCCATGTACCGGATTGCGCTGGGTCGTCGCGACGGCGTCGCGCCGGGCCACATCGTGGGCGCCATCGCCAACGAGGCGGAGATCCCCGCCAAGAAGATCGGCGGGATCGACATCCGCAACACCCACTCGCTGGTGGAGCTGCCCGATCACCTCTCCAGCGCGCAGTGGGAGGCGCTGTCCAAGACCCGGATCGGCGGCGAGCTGATCCGCCTGGAGAAGGACTCCGGCGCCGGCTCCCGCGGTGGAGACCGCGGTGATCGCGGCGACCGTGCTGACCGCGGCGACCGTGGCGACCGGGGACCGCGCGGTGGGCACCGCAAGGGCGGCTTCGGCGGGGACAAGGGCGACAAGCGTCGCAAGCCCCGCTGGCGCTGAAACTCAGCAGGACCCCTCCAAGGTCCTGTGACGGACGTCTCTCTGCCTCGATTTTCTCCCGACGGGAGCTGGTGGTAGAGTTTCATGCCGTTGCCCCAATAGCTCAGTGGTAGAGCGCAGTCTTGGTAAGACTGAGGTCCCGGGATCGATTCCCGGTTGGGGCTCTGAATGAGAGCCCGCGCGGCGCTTCCGGCGCGGCGCGGGCGTTCTCATTCGTGGCGGTGTAGCTCAGCTGGTTAGAGCGCACGACTCATAATCGTGAGGTCGCGGGATCGAGCCCCGCCACCGCTACCGACATGGACCCCTCACCCGACATCGGGTGGGGGGTCTTTTCGTTAACCAGACCGGGTTATTGGCCAGAATGTGGGGTTATTGGCCAGAATGTGTGTATGGCCCGGGCGTGTCATCCCCTTCCGGCCCAGCCTTTGCGTGTCCAGAGGCCTTCCTCAGGCATCACTGAGGTGCCGTAGAGCTCAGGGCCGATCGGGTCTTCGTCCACCGGCTTTGACTGGGCTTGCTTCTCCGATTCCTGGTGATGCCGCTGAGCGAGTAT